>JAIUOG010000017.1 GCA_020161725.1 Pseudomonadota bacterium | reverse complement strand
AATGATTATTATATTGGTTTATTTATTTGTTAACTTTTGTTATTATATATATTTTTTTTTCAAAATATCGTTTTTAAATTAGAAGGTTATGATAAAAAAATGGAGGGAAGTATACTTAAAGCTAAACCTCTTTTCTTTCCTGAAAATAGTCTTATTAGAGTCTCAATTATAAAATTGATAGCCCTATGCCGAAACGAAGGGTTAACAACCGAAGAAGACGCTTTTTCAAAAGCCGAAGCCTTATTTAAAGCGGTACAAAACTGTTTTGATAAGCATGGCTTACAAACAACCCAAAATCTTTTGGAACTATTAGGCAATATTGACCTCAATTCTAAAAAATTACCTTTAATTGACGAAATGATTTCAGTTATCGAGGTGGTAACTAATGCGGATATTTCAAACTATAGCCAACTTGATAAACAGGTAAAACAAAATTTACCTAAAGACTGTCAGATTAAAATGGATAAGGTAAAAGTAGCTTTTGAAGAACAAAATAATCTTTTAGCTAGTTTAAATGGGCGAATGCAATCGATTATAGACGCTTTCGAGCCTTATAAGGATGAAATCTCCTTTTATGATAAATTAAGTACGCCTGAGGGGCCTTCTGATTTAATAAAGGGATTTGTTGAATTAAATCAACTGACTGAGAAGTTAAAACGAAATATTTTGTTTGCCCCTTTTGTTGCCCAAAAAGTAACAGAACTGGTGGGGGTTGTAGCTGTTATTTATAATCAAACAATTAATGATAATTTAGAGCGTATTGTTGATATTGATAAAGAACAATTAAGATTAGCTATCAATAAGTTTAAACACCGAATTGAAGATAAATCGATAGATAATCTTTTGGTTTTAAAAGATATTTTTGAATTTGAAATGCCAGCAATAGAAAAAATCTTTTTTGCTTTTAGCCAAATTCAAAAGAAAGGGCCAAAAGAATTTAATTTATTAGTCAATTGGTTAATTTCAGATAAAGACTCTAAATTTAGTGAATACCCTTTAAGCCTAGTTGCTAAAATTTTTGATACCTTTGCAAGGTTTGATGATTCAGATTCAAGCAAAGGACAAGCTTTTCCTAATGAGTTATTACAAGCTTTTTTAAGCCTCGATTTAACAGAAGATAAACAAACTGAAACAGCAATTAGAGAGATTTTAACGACTATCTTTGATAAAGAGCTTTCTTATACTAATGAAGAAAAAATACTGCTTTGTCAAATTGCACTTCGTTCTATTAAAGAAGATACCCAATTAACGTCGGCTTTGATAACGAGTTTAGTTGCGGAAATAAAAAGTGCTGATTTTGCTACTAGGTTAAGATTTTTCCAAGCTATTCCAGATAGAGTTTCTCTTGATTCATGGAAAGAATTAAATGAAGCTTTTGCTGATATTAATCAATTAGATAAAGCTTTAGCGAAAGACTTTATCGACTATGTAGGTCAACATAATCAATTAAAATCACAATTTGTTTCCATTAGTAAAAAGATAAAAACAATTCCAGAGCTTCCTAAAGCAAAAAAAGCCGCGATTATTTCTATCGTTTTAAAAGCATCAAAAAAAGAAAATGGGTTTAATGAAGAACTATTTAATTTACTAGATAATGTATCCAACGATGTTTTAAAAAAACTAGAAAAATTATATCAAGGGTTAAATTATCCTAAGGCAGCTGATCTAGAAATTATCTTGAAAAAAGCGAAGAGTGAAGCTACCGATGTTGATGTTGCAAACCTAGAAAATCAATATGATAAGGACCCCAATGCGAGAAGAGATAATTATGAGGGCCTAAGGTTACAAACAAGGCAGAAGTCTCGTAAGGTTGGTGAATTTAAGCTTATTTCAGAGATGACTTATAATGAGCTTCAAGATTTAATTAGCCATTATGATGGGCTAATTGCTGCTCAAAAGTTAGTTATAAAAAAAGCTGAAGAAAAGCAAAAAAATGAAGGCCTCGATCAAAGTCAAATAATTGAGACTGCCAAAAAAGAAATAGAAAAAGCCTCAATGCCTCTAAGGCCTTTAACGCTTGCTTTCCAATTCAATACGAGCAAACTTGCGTATTATTTAAATAACACCAAAGATTTAAATTATGATAGAACCTTATTGTTATCAAAAAGACAGGAGTTACAGCGATGGTTTTTATTTATCAATGTGATTGGTAAAGATAGACCTATCGCAGTAGAACCATGGAACTCTAATTCAACCGAAGCTAAAGCAATTAAAGACATGTCTTATGATGAGCTTCAAGGTTTAATTAAGCACTACCGTCAACTTTTAGCAGCCCCAACCCTATCCGAAGATATAAAAATAAGAACGCGATTAGAAACCATTGCAATTTTAAGAGAAGTCATGTTTCGGACGACTGATAGATTTCCAAGGCCTACGCAAATACTTTATTTATTATCTGCCATGCAGAATGGTGAAAACTATGTTGCGCAAATTAAAACAGGCCAAGGTAAATCGTTGACGGCAGCTTTAGCTTCTGCCTTAGCCAATATTGAAGGGCAGACAATTGATGTTTGTACTGCTAATGAAGCTTTAGCTAACGAAGGTTTTAAAGAAAATAAAGATTTTTTCACTTATTTAGGAATTAAGGCGAAAACAATTAATGCTGGTTCATCGAAAGAGGCCTATGAAGAAGGCGCTATTCATTATTCCTCTATGTCTGATATGGCTCTTTATCGCTCAAAAAATGGTTTATTAGGTAAAAAATTCCCTAAAGATGTTGCCTTAATCGCTGATGAGATTGATTTTTCTACCTTAGATGATAATACACGTTATCGTTATGCGACCTCACTCGATCCGTTTACTGATCCAAAACGAAGCCCCTATGTTTGGATTTATGAGGCCTTAATTGATTTTGTTGATACGCAAAAAGAAGAATTATCAGATGAAGATTTATTAGCAGAAGCAAAAAATTGGTTAAAACAGGTTAATAAGAATCCAAGCCAACTTAAATATTTTGAAGAAAATCAAAGCATTTATGATAAGCGTTTGGGTAATTGGCTTATTGCTGCTGCAAAAACCGCAAAATTAATGCAACAAGCTGAAACTCAAGAAACTAAATTTAGGGTTGTTCAATTGGAAAATGAGCAATTGGGTAAATATTCAAAGGCCTGTATTTTGACCGGTGGAAGGCCTAATATCCAAGCTGAGTTTTCAAATGGGGTTCAACAATTTCTTCATTTGCGTTTAATAAAAAAATATCAGAAAGAAATCGAGGCAGGCCAAATGTCTCCTTTTTACGTTGAGCCGGAAAAAACCTATATTACAACGCTTAATTCTAAAATTTTTATAAAAAGATATAACAAACGTTGGGGTATGACAGGGACTGCAGGATCTAAAGAGGAGATTAAAGAACAATACGCTAAATATGGTTTTCATTTTGTGGATATCCCTCCTTTTGAGCCCTCTAATAGACAAGATCTTGCGCCGATTCTAAGCTCTGCTTCTTTCATTAATAATCCAGAGGAAGAACAAAAAAATCATATCGATAAAATTGTAAAAGAAGTACTAGCACATATTAAACAATCCCCTAAAGGAGATGATGGTAAGTGCAGTCCTATTTTGATTCAATGTGGTGATAGAACATACGGAGAAAAAATAGCGCTGGCCTTAAATATTGCCTTAATGGCTTCGCCTAAACTTAAAGATAGTTATGAAAAGATTCAACAATTTTATAGTAGTGAAAAATCTAATGCAGAAGAAAGAGCAGAGGAAGAGAGTGAATATAGGACCAATGCGGGGCTCAATGGTGTTATTACCATTTCAACGGTTTTTGATAGAGGAACCGATATTAAACCTACTCATAGTCAGGGCCTTTATACTATTCAAACCTATGTTGATACTGAACCTTATTCTGCTGAAGATTTGCAAAGAGCTAAAGAACAGAAGATCGGACGCTCAGGCAGGGCGGGCCAGGTTGGGTTTAGCCGCTTAATTGTAAGGCGTTCTGAATTTAAAGATGCTTATGAAAAAGAGTCTAACAATGAAAAAAAGCTTAAAAAATTAAAATCAATTCCTCAAACTATCGAGGGTTTAGATAAGGCTATTGCTAGTTTGAATGAAGTACGTAATAAGAAGCGTCGATATGACAGGGAAATGCGCGAGGCTTTTGATGATATTAAAGAGGTCGCTTTCCAAAAATTTTTCCCCTTTATTGAATTAATTAATGATTTAGCTCTATCTACAACTAAAAAGAAAATTATTAGAGATAAAATTCTTACTCAATGGAGTATTTTCTTAGATGAGATAGATAATCAATGGGAAGAACTAGAGGAAAAAGATAAGCTTGAAAATATGGCTGAATTTGTAGCAGAAAAATGGGCAAACGCTATTAATAAAGAAGAAGGTATTATTGCAACTTTAGAGAATTTTGCAAAAGATAATAAGCTAGAAAACTTTCAATTGCCTGCTGAGCTTCATATAGATACAGCTCTATTACTCAAAAATATTAAAGTTCCGCCTGCTGATTTAAGTTCTTATTATGTTAAAAAAGAACAAGCTTATGGTGAGGTCGATATCCATCTTACTTCGGATGAAGTTTATGCCTCTATTATGGATAAAGAGCCTAATAAACCAGAAAAAATGGATAGTGTAATTGAAGAGGCTAAGATGGCTTCAGTTAAATATCATTTAGAAAGGGCGAGGGTCTTTTTAAACTCGGAAGCACATCGAGCGAAGTTATCTAACCATATTAAGGCAGGTAAGGAAGAGTTTGATTTTAAGGTTCAAGATCCAGTTAAACTCGCGCAAAATATAATGAGTGCTTTACTCTATCTTCGCTACCATGCCTATCGAGACGGTAATATCCAAGCTTATGCCCATCTAAGACAAGAATGCCGTCATTTTGTCGATAAGATGAGTATAGAACCTAAATATCGAAAGGCTGTAATGGACGCTCAGCAAAGGCATTATGATATTTTAGTCGAAAGAAGAGGCCAATTTGAGAATAAAAAAGCATTTTATTTAAAAATTATCATGTCAGAATGGCAAAAGATGGCACCAGCGGAAACTGCTGAGTGGAAATCGGCCAACCAAGATCGTTTTAATCCTTTACAGGAACAAATTAAAAATTCACTGACAGCGTACAGAGATAATTGGTGGGAAAGAGATTGGGTATCTAGTGATAGAAAAGAAGTTGTGAATGGGCTTCTTAATAAATTAAACCAACCCAATATGAGAGCTGTTGATCTTTTGACTGCAATTAGTGAGGCAAGAAAAGAGCTTTTCGCTAATGATAAAACTAAAAAACGTTCTTTAAGCAGTAGCATTGACGGTCGTTTATTTCAATATCTGGATGAGCTAGAAACGAAGATTCAAACAGCCATGTTGCCTAGTGAATTAGACAAAAATATTGATAATGAATTTTCCAGTATTGCACTAGTTTTAGATGCTGCTAAAAAACTTAAGCCGCCAATAAACGATTTAGATATGATTATTAATATTTTAAGGGATAGCGAGCAAGAAGTTGGTTTTAAATATCAAGTGTTAACAGCACTTTTCAAAAGTATAACTATGATGTCCAGCTCTGATAAGCGTTTCAGAAACGACGATTGGCTTGTATTTAGAGATTATTGTGCACGAAAACAAAATCACCTTGTTTATTATTTCTCGCAAAGCCAACAATTAAGTTCGCTTAATGATAAACGTTCTGTGCAAGTATACAGGGCTGCCACACAAGCAGTAGTAGAAATGGCAACTAAAGCCCTATCTCAAGAAAGTGTTAAACTTAAGCCGCCTATTAATGGCATTGAGTATCGTGAAAGGAAAGTTAATTTTACTGATGAATCACATTTTGATAAAAAACAACAAGAAAATTCATTTTTTAAACGAGTGAATAGAGAAGAAAGTTACATCGAATTATTAGGCAATTTAGAAAAATACATCGTTGAGCATGCCCATACTGATACAAAGGTGGATTTTGAACATATCAGATTAATGAAGGGCAGTTATTTTGAGAAAGAGCCTAGTTTTGATTTGAAAATTGATTTAAAAATCAACGGGGTAAAAACAGAAGTGCTTTATCATTTTAATATGAAAACAGGGACTTTATTTATGGATAATGATAGTTTGGAAAAACTAGATAAGGCGATGGATGATGGTCATGAGAGATTAGAGAAAGACATAGATAAATCTCTTGAAAATGTAAAAAGGCTTGAAGTAGGAGCTAAAATTGCCTTAAAATTCGCCACAGATACGCGTGAACAATACCAGGAAAGCCTAGAAGAAGGCATAAGACCAAAATGAAGGCATAAGACCACCAAGCAATTAGGAGCATTGAATGGAACCGGACCAACTTAAAGCGGCAAAAATAACAATAGAATTTTCTTTAAGCCAATTTAGAAATGAACTACAGAATTTAACTCCTAAAGTTGGTGTTGCAAGAAGCCATTATGAGAATGGTAGAAATACTAACTTTAAACCTGCTTTGGTGAAAGGTGTTTCTGGTATACAAATAATCAGAGAAAATATCTCTGCTTTAGAAGAAGAATTAAAAAAAATTAATCAACTGTTAGGCATAGAAGGAAACGAAACATCCTCTATGTCTTTTTGAGGTTAGGAAGAATTTTTGTAGCCTGGGTGCAACGCAGTGAAACCCGGGTTCTCTTTTTTTAATTTAGATAAGTCTGCTTCTATTTTATTTAACTCGATCGTGTTAATAATATCTTAAAAAGTATGTTCCTATACTAAAAAACTATTTTTTCATTCGATAAAGTGAAAAATTGGTTTCATGTTATAATTAATAAATAAACCATCTATAAATTCACACGATTATATGAAAAATTCCAAACCACATCCTCATACTCTTATTCTTGGGCAGGCAATAGAAAGAGAAAGAAAGCATAGAAGGCTAACCCAAACTCAATTAGCCGAATTATCCAATACCAGTATTAATTTTGTTAGTCAGGTAGAAAGAGGAAAAAAAACTGCACAAATAGGCAAGGTCATCGATATTCTACATATTTTAGGATTACAGCTCGTAATAGAAAAAGGAGCTTCGGGTGTGGTGAATCATAATGAGTGATTTTAAAGAAATCGACCAATTAATTATTTACGAATGATTACAAAAAGAATAAATGATTTAGCCTAATTCTTTGTCATTACCGCAAGGTGATGAGTGAGTCCTTCATTTAACCAACAACATTACAAAATTGACAGAAAATCCCTCTCCCCTTGTGGGAGAGGGTGCCCTTTAGGGCGGGAGAGGGGTAATCCAAAAGGTTATTCTCACTTAAGGTTAATTTCATTAAATGAAATTTGCTTTATTTTATTTCCCCTCACCTGTCCTTCGGACATCCTCTCCCACAAGGGGAGAGGAATTGCTGGTTTAAATGTTGACAAAAATTAAATGTCTAAATTAGCTCCGAAATCTTTGTCTTTAAATCCACAAGTTTAATATTGGTAGCTTCGCTATCTTGGCGCCCTTTATATTCAACCTCACCCTGTTCCAAGCTTCTTTCGCCAATTACTAAACGATGGGGAATACCTAAAAGATCAGAGTCTGCAAATAAAACACCTGGGCGTTCATTGCGGTCATCTAACAATACATCTAAGCCTAAATCGCTCAATTCTTGATACAATTTCTCGGCTGTTTCTTTCACTTTTTCAGAACGATTAGCATTAATAGGAATAATAACTAAATCAAAGGGTGCGATTGCTTTTGGCCACAATATACCTTTATCATCATGATGCTGTTCAATTGCTGCAGCAACAACTCGGCTAATACCTAAACCATAGCAACCCATCATCATCGTTTGTAATTGACCTTCTTCATTGATAACAGAAGCGTTCATGGCCTTAGCATATTTATCACCGAGTTGGAAAACATGACCCACTTCAATGCCACGACAAGATTGTAAATGGCCTTTACCATCAGGGCTTTTATCACCGACTTTCACCTGGCGTAAATCAAAAGCATCATATTTTATACTGTTATCAATTACTGCATTTTTATAATGCTTATCCGCTTCATTTGCTCCACAAACAAATTGCTCTAAGGCTAAAACTTCATGATCAATAATAAGTGGAATGTTTAAACCGATAGGGCCTAAAGAACCAATCGGTGCTTTTAATTGTTGTAAGATTTCTTTCTCATCAGCAAAATTAAGTGGGCTTTTAACTAAGGGATGCTTAATTGCTTTCACTTCATTAAGCTCATCATCACCGCGTAATACTAAAGCAACTAGTTTATCGTTTTTACCTTCAACGATAAGTGTTTTAACCATCATTTTAGATTCAATTTTTAAAAACTGAGCTACTTCTTCAATGGTTTTTAAACCTTTAGTATCAACGAGCTCTTTCTCGTTTTGATTGTTAACTTTGGCTTTAGCCGGACGCAATGAACTTGCTTGCTCGACATTAGCAGCATAATCACTATCATCACTATAAAAAATAATATCTTCGCCAGAATCAGCTAAAACCTGAAACTCATGTGAGGCTGAACCACCAATAGCACCTGTATCCGCTTCAACTGCACGATATTTTAAACCTAATCTATCAAAAATTCGGCAGTAGGCTTGGTACATATCCTGATATGTTTTTGCTAAACTGTCTTGGCTCAAGTGAAAAGAATAAGCATCCTTCATAATAAATTCACGCGCACGCATAACCCCAAAACGAGGTCTTATTTCATCACGGAATTTAGTTTGAATTTGATATAGATTGATAGGAAGTTGTTTATAAGATTGTAATTCATTGCGCATTAAATCAGTAATGACTTCCTCATGTGTTGGGCCAAAACAATATTCTCTATCGGAAGAATCTTTCATGGTAAGCAATTGCCCACCAAAAGTGTCCCAGCGCCCCGTTTCATGCCAAAGTTCAGCTGGTTGCACCGCTGGCATCAAAACTTCCAGAGCATGAGAGCGATTCATCTCTTCACGAACAATTTGCTCAATCTTACGAAGGACTTTAAGACCAATGGGCATCCAAGTATAAAGCCCTGAACCCAATTTACGAATAAGGCCCGCGCGAAGCATCAGCTGATGAGATCTAATTTCTGCATCCTTAGGTGTTTCTTTCAGTGTTGTGATGAGATATTGCGAAGCGCGCATGAGAATAACCTTTATAAATAAAAACGTAGAGCTTAGTGCATTTTCAGCCAAATTTGAATGTATGCTTTTAAATCTCAGTAAAAAATCTGTAATTGCTTGGGCGTTTTTTTAAATTGCTCTAAAGATCCGCTGCGATCCTTACACGCAGCGATTTGAAGGATCTTTTTGAATGCGAAGTGAAGGATTATGGGGAGATAGAGCCTTAGATTCAAGCAGATTCTTCGCTTTGCTCCCTTACTCCCCATGAGTTTAAGATTATTATTGAGTATTTATCAGGCCTATTAAAGTTCGGGTGCCATATATGTCTCAATCATGACTGATATTTTTGGTTTGCGAAATAAGGTAAACTCTTTTACCGATGTTTTTGAAGCTACAGATTGAATGCTCGCTTCTTTCCAAATCTGCGTAAGCTTATTTTCAAAATCGATATAAAAACTATCAAAATCATGAAACATAGCATGTTCGATCGGATGACTATCCCACATTGCTTTTGCATAACCTAACCAATAAGCTTTTCTATCAGGATTTAAATAAGCTTTATAACCAGCTGCAGGGGTCGATGGATATTGGGTGATTTGCAATGCTCCATTGCCAAGCAAATAATCTCTTATGCCTTTCATTGAATGTTGTTGATTAAAAGAATACTCCAAAGTGTAATGGTAATTACTCAACCAACTTGGAGGAGGATAGATATTATCGAGTATATTGATTGTTGAATAATCATAGGATGGGTGTAAGACTTTATAGATTTCAGCTGCTGCTTGGGGCTGACAGGTGTTAATCACATTTAAATCAGCCAAAATAGTAGTATGATTTAATGTTGAGTGCTGAATCATAGCTTCTTTTTCTTGGGGCGTTCCTTCTTCAAATCTTGTAAAGTAATCTACGAGTAAATTTCCCGCTCCAGGATTTTCAAAAGTAATGGCAGGATAAGGATAGGATGTGAGCTGTGCTAATATTGCTCCCAAAGAATGTCCTGTGTGAGTTACAGCTATAGTAGAGGCATTGCTGTATTTTTTTTCAAAATGAGAATCGGATATTTGTCTAAATTTACCCACATGCAATATCAATTGATGAAGGGCTGAATTTACTTTCCCTCCCATGATACCATAGTCTGCGAATAGATCAGTTGGTGAAGTGATTACTGTTCCTCTATAGGCAAAAACTATGTGTGATGGGCCATTGGGATTATCAGCATCATATAAATAGGTCGCACAAACACATCCCCCCTCATTATAAGTGAAAAATCGAGTCCAGCCGGTAGGTAAGGGTACCCAGTCTGGGTGTTTAGGATTATCAAATGGATCAAAATAGACATCTTTAGCTATTATAGCCAATGTTTTTATAAAATCATGCGGGACAATTTTCATGGTTGATTAATTCTCAGATAAATTTGTAGGTATAATATTACATAATCATAAGGTTTTGTGTATTTATTGGTTTTTAAGATTAAAATATTAACTTTAATTTAAAGCCTCCTAACTAGCCGTATGCAAATTTTGTTTAAAAGAAAGCGCTTGTTGGATAGCTGGGATAGTAACTCTATCTTGCCTATCAATATCAGCAATCGTTCTTGCGACTTTTAAAAGACGATGATAAGCACGGGCGGATAGTTTTAATTTATCCATCACTTCTGCTAAAAATAACAATTCATCTTTGGATAAATCGCAGTATTTCTCACAATCCTTAGCCGATAACTGAGCATTAATACAATTTTGCCTTCGCATTTGCATTTCTCTTAACTTACCCACATTTGCCCTGATTTTAGGGCTTATATTAGGCTCATTCGCATTAGGTTGTATTAATTCTCGTTGGGATAAGGCCTGGACATTGATTTGCATATCGATTCTATCCAAGAGTGGGGCAGATAATTTAGAAATATAGCGGTGAATTTGCGCGGGAGTGCAAAGGCAGTTGGCTTCTTTATTTCCCCATTGGCCACAGGGACAGGGATTCATCGCGGCAATTAATTGAAATTGGGCTGGAAATTCAGTTTGGATACTGGCTCTTGAGATGAAAATATTCCCTGATTCTAGAGGTTCTCTTAAAGTTTCCAAAACCTGCCTATTAAATTCAGGCAACTCATCTAAAAATAAGACGCCGTGATGAGCTAACGAAATTTCCCCTGGTTTAGGTGGATTGCCGCCACCGACTAAGGCCACGGGAGACGCTGTATGATGAGGAGAGCGAAAGGGAGGTACTTTCCATTGTTTGAAATTAGCCACAGCTCCCCGAATTGAATGAATAGCAATGGATTCCAAGGCGTCTTGTTCAGATAATTCCGGTAAAAGGGTATTAAAACGTTTGGCTAACATGGTTTTGCCACTGCCTGGAGGCCCGCTAATTAAAATGCTATGGCCACCTGTAGCAGCTATTTCCATCGCTCTTTTGGCATGATATTGACCCTTAATATCAGACCAATCCAGCGCATTGTCTTCTTCCTCACTCAGTGAGGTGGAAGGAATAGTTATTAAATCTTGTTTATTGGTGAGGTAATTACATACTTCACGCAAACTATTGGCGGCATAAACTTGGTCATAACCAGTAATGGAGGCCTCTTTTGCATTTGCTTCGGCAATTATCAATTTTTGATTGGCTTTTTTGGCGGCTAAAACTACGGGGATGATTGCATTAACACCTCTTAGATTACCGCTTAATGCCAATTCACCTATAAATTCATGTTCATTTAGGCTATCTGCCGGTATTTGCCCTGAGGCTGCAAGAATGCCAATGGCTATGGGCAAATCAAAACCACTGCCTGTTTTGGGTAAATCAGCAGGGGCTAAATTGACTGTAATTTTGCGATAGGGAAATTCAAATTGACTATTAATAATGGCTGAACGAACTCTATCTTTCGATTCTTTGACTGCGGTTTCGGCAAGGCCCACGATAGTAAATTGAGGAAGGCCATTTGATAAATGGACTTCTACAGAAACAAGCGGAGCTTTAATACCCAAAGCGGTTCGCGTTTTGCTAAAAGCGAGATTCATATTTTTTCCTGGTTGGTTGGACAAATTGATTAAGTTAATCCATCTTAATCATTTGAAAAGCGAGCTTTGACCTATCCTAGGCTCAAATCAGGCTTTTCATAATTGTTGTTATTTTTTATGTTTTTCTTTTTCATCAATAAGTAATTGAAGTTGAGCTTCAAGCATATCTAATTTTTCACGAGTACGTGCTAAGACCTTTGTTTGGATATCAAATTCTTCACGAGTAATTAAGTCAAGGCGGCTAAAAGTCGCTTGTAGAATTTCCTTGAATTTTTGTTGAATATCTTGCTCAAAGCTTTGTACAATGGTAGGTAAACTTGCAAAAAGTTTTTTGGCTAGCTCATCAAATTGTTTAGGGTCAAACATGAAATTTCCTTTTTAGTTTGGAATAGTCCCCCCAGTCTAACAATGGATGAAGCCTAATTCTAGTTTTACAAGATAATTTAATAGCAGGATAGTCTTATGAAAATGTTAGTGGCCATAATTAAACCTTTTAAACTCGATGATGTGCATGAAGCCTTATTAGAAATTGGTATTCCAGGAATTACTATTTCAGAAATAAGAGGGTTTGGCCGCCAAAGAGGGCATACCGAACTATATCGTGGGGCAGAATATGTCGTTGATTTTTTACCCAAAATAAAAATTGAACTAGCCTTAGCAGATGAGTTAGTTGAACCTGCTATTGATGCAATTTGTAAAGCTGCTTTTACCGGTAAAATTGGTGATGGTAAAATTTTTGTTACACCACTAGAGCAAGTTGTTCGAATTAGAACAGCTGAAGTAGGTAATGATGCACTTTAATTTTTATCAAACCAATAGATTTGTCTTGGCGTAATGGCTAAATCTAAACGGATATCGTAAATATCGGTAGGTAATCTGGGGTAGCGTTGAAACTCATAACCTAAACCAATAAGTAGTGGTTTTTTAGCCCCACTTTCTTTGATTTTAGCTAAGGTGCGGTCATAAAAACCAGCACCCATGCCGAGTCTATTTCCTTGATTATCAAATAAGACTAAGGGTAAGAAAATAATGTCTAATTCTTCGACTGAAATCGCTTCCTTTAGATTTACGTTTGGTTCATCAATATTATATCGATTCTTTATAAAGGGAGTTGCTGGTGTTGCTGGTAAAAAAAGGAGATCGGTATTATCGGTAACAACGGGGAAATAACAGAATTTTCCTTGAAGAGGCGCTTCTGTCCAAATGGAATCCAAACTAATTTCACCTTTAACAGCTTGATAAAGCGCAATTTTTTTCGCGTAGCGGTAGGCTTCGAGTTTTTTAAGATGTTTTCTGATTAACTTGGCTGACGCTTCTTTATAATCCTTGGGTAGTTTGGCACGCAAAGGCAGATAAGTTTTTCGGAGCAAGGATTTAATAGAAGAGGTCATAATTTATTAAATAAACTTTTATATAGTCACAATAAATCAAAATCTTATTTTGAGTCTATTCTTTTTTATATTCTTAGCTAAATATATACTCAAGTTCTTTCAAAAAGCTAGGTTTTGAAAAAAACCATTTAAAATGTAGCCTAGATGAAGCATAGCACTGAGTGAATCTAACATATTTTTAAACAGAAGGCATTGAAGTTTGAGACATGCAGATCCCTCTCCCCTTGTGGGCTGAGGAATTCTGGCATTTAATTATTCAAAAGAGCAATATTAAACCTTTTGATTCAATTTTTTGTCATTCCCGCGTAGGCGGGAATCTATTTTTTAAACTGGCACCTCACTTTGTTTGATAAATGGGTTCCCGCCTACGCGGGAACGACATAAACTTTAATCATAGTGAGTTTAAATGGTACTATAAATTGGTTAAAAATATGCCATGATTCCTCGGGGCATAGCGTGATCCTTTGTTTATCCTCCCTGATTACAGATTACATTTAATATTCGCATTTTGAAGTTGTTTGGGTATAGTCAAGTTTGCTTATTTAATCTAATCTTTTAGCTTATAAACTATAATTTTTTTCTCCAGTATCTAGGCAGAACAAAAAAAATAAGTTATATAGCGATTTTTTAAATGAGTTATACACGTGATCTTTCAAAAATTAGATTTTCGGTATAAATAAATTAACTTTTTGCGAGAGAATTATGAGTGGCATGTTTGTTGAAGATGATGATGCTTTAGAAATAGAAGTTGAAGTGGAGGCCGATTTTAACGCTGATGACTCTGAAGAGCTTGATATTGATGTCCAAAACGAAAATTCAAACTTGGATGCAAGAAGACGTCTAGAAAATATGTTGGAAGATAGGCGCCTAAAAGCGGAACTTGATGATGACTTTGACGATTATTAATTCCAATGAATAGCCTTAGCCTAAGTGATCGTATTTTTTTAGGTGAGGCGCTGTTTGAAACTATCAAAGTTACTAATTCAATACCTTTAAATGCTAAAGCCCATTGGCAGCGGTTAAAAAAATCAGCTGCCTTTCTTTGTATCCCTTTTAACCTATCCAGTGATGATTGGTATCAAGCGCTTATTTCCGATATTAAAAAAAATAAAATAATTGATGGTGGTATGAAGGTTATTCTTTCAGCTGGTGAATCGCCACGAGGGCTTAGTGAGTTATCGCAATATCCTTGGATGAAAATAGCTTGTTTCTCATATCAACCTAATATTAATCCTTTAAGACTCATTAGTAGTTCTTGGCAAAGAGATGCTAAAAATCCTATTTATCAGCATAAAACCGTGAATTATTTAGAGCCCGTTTTAGCAAGCCGCTTAGCTAAAGAAAATAAAGCAGATGATGTTTTATTTTTTAACTTTGACGGATTTGCTCAAGAAACTACCATTGCTAATATTTTTATTATTAAAAATAATCAATTGATTACGCCAGCGCTTGAAAACGGTATTTTGGCAGGCATTACTAGACAACGGCTTATTGCTCTTTGCCCTAAGTATAATCTTAATTGCCAAGAGGCTAATTTAACCAAAGACGATATTTTAAAAGCAGATGCTTTGTTCACAACTAATAGTTTGCAGGGAATAAGAGTAGTTAGTTCTTTCGATGCGATTGGTTTTTTAATCGAACATCCCTTGATTGATAGATTAAACCATCTTTTACTGTGTTAGTTCAAAAAAAAACCGGTAACGCAAACGGTAACGTTCACGTATTAAGAAAAACCTCGGTCTTTCGTGAACGTTACCGTTTGCGTTACCGCTCAGTCTTATATTTAATAACTGGCTCTCTTATAGACCCCACAAACAAGTACTGAGAGAACCTCACAAAATTTAATCATAGAAGTGCTCTCACCCCGAGCACTCATAGAGCACCTAATTAGGCTTCTATTTGTCATTCCCGCGTAGGCGGGAATCCATTTATCAGACAAAGTAAAGTGCTGCTTTAAGAAATAGATTCCCGCCTTTGCTGGAATGACAGGATTTTGTGGATAACAAACTGTTCTTATTACGCCTCTTCATGCACATCAAAAAAATTAATATTTTTTTCAAAAACTTAGTCTCATATTTTGTGACCATCTCTCAGGAACAAGTAGCGGGGCGTAGGGAGAAAAATGATTTATTCAACAATGCCACTTGGTGAGATTAGCATTTAAACCGCCTCTAATATCGCAGCCACCCCCATCCCTCCTGCCGTACAAATGGAAATCAAACCTCTACCGCTACCTTTTTCATGTAGCATTTTGGCAAGGCTTGCAACGATACGACTCCCTGTTGCGGCAAAGGGATGACCAAGGGCCAAGCTTCCACCTTTGATGTTCATTTTTGACCTATCAATGGAGCCCAAAGCGTCTTTACGATGTAACACCTTTTCACAATATTCTGCGGATTCCCAAGCCTTTAAAGTACAAAGCACTTGCCCTGCAAAGGCTTCATGAATTTCATAAAAATCGAAGTCTTGAAGGCTTAATTGATTACGTTTTAAAAGTTCACTAACCGCTTTTGTTGGCGCCATTAATAAACCTTCACCATGAACAAAATCAACGGCAGCGACCTGGGCATCTTTAAATTTAGCTAAGATAGGGTATTGGTATTTATCAGCCATCATTTGCGATACTAAATAAACAGCGGATGAACCATCGGTTAAAGGGGTGCTATTACCCGCAGTTAAGGTACCTTTACCACTAAAATCAAAGGCGGGTTTTAATTTAGCTAAACGTTCTAAGCTCGTATCCGCACGCACAAAGGCATCTTTATTTAACCCATGATAGGGAAAAACAAGATCATGATAGAAGCCTTCTTCATAAGCCCTAGCTGCATTTTGGTGACTGATAAGTGCTAGTTCATCCTGCTCTTTCTGTGTAATTCCCCATTCTTTGACCATTTGCTCGGTATGTTGTCCCATAGATAAGCCTGTTCGAGGCTCAACTACAGCAGGAAAAACAGGTTTAAAATCATTGATTCGAAAATGCACTAAGCGTTTTAATCTATCGGAAATTGTTCTGGCTTTGGATAATTCCAGTACTTTTTGCGCAAAGCTTCGTTTAAACATAATAGGTAGATCGCTATTGGAATCAACCCCTGCTGCTATTCCATCATCAATTTGATAATTAGCAATCTTTAAAGCAATTTGTAAGGTGGTTTCAAGGCTAGTGCCGCAGGCACGTTGCAGAGTATAGGCAGGTGTACTTGGGTCAAGCGCTGTTCCTAAAATAGATTCACGGGCTAAATTCCAATTTGAAGAACTGTTCATTACAGCGCCTAAACCAACATCACCAATGAGTCTTCCCTGAAGACCTAATTTTTCCACTAAATGTTCAAGAGAGGCAATCATTAATTCTTGTGTCGATACATCTTGATAAATGGTCATGGACTTAACAAAAGGAGTTCTGCTACCCCCTGCAATATAGACTGGACGCGTTTGCATATAATTATCCTTAACTAATCCTCAATATTAGACCTCTTCGGAAACTCTACTGCCATGGCAAATTTTTGATCTTCGGCAGTGCTCGAATCCTCATGTACTTTGTGTACACTGCGGTTCTCTGCGCTGGCGAAGACCAAAAATTTGCTCATTGCAGCGAGTTTCCGAAGAGGTCTATTAAAGTTTAGCAGAATAGTCCTAGTTTATTTTTGCTAGTTGTTTAATAAAATTCGGTGCCGATATCTCGCCTACCAAACGGAGATTACTGAGCTCTTTTCCATCCTTATTAAAAAATAGAAAAGTAGGAGGAGCTATCACATTAAATTGTTGAAGCAGTGCTTTTGCCTCTTTTGTATTAGCAGTAACATCGACTTTTATTATGACCCAATCGTTAAGTTTTTCTCTTAATTGTGGATTTTGAAAAGTGGTGCTTTCCATCTCTTTACAAGAAGCACACCAATCAGCATAAAAATCAAGCATAACAGGCTTACCCTTGGCTTCATTCAGTGCTATTTCTAAACTTTGAAGATTGGTTACTTTCTCTTGTTCTAAAGCGGAGGTGGTTCCTGTCATCATTATTGGTGCTAAAGGCTTGAAGGGATCGGTTTTACCCATACTAGCTCCAATTAAAATGAGTACACCATAAGTGATAAAAAGAAGGCCTAAGGCTTGGAAAAATTTAGCTTGATTTGATTGGGCGGAGGTAAAGGCCCCACAATAAACGCCCACAAAGACAAGAAGTGTTGCCCATAAAACCATAATAAGCACGCCGGGAAGAATGCGTTGTAAAAGATAGATGGCAAGGGCTAGCAAAATAACGCCAAAAAAAGACTTGATGACATTCATCCATGAGCCTGTTTTGGGTAGCAGTTTACCTGCTGAAAGACCTAATAATAATAAGGGAAAACCCATACCAAAACCCATAAAAAAGAGGGCTAAACTGCCTAATAAAATATTGCCTGATTGAGCGATATAACCTAATGCCCCTACTAAGGGGGCGGTAACACAAGGCGAGACAATTAGGGTGGAAAGAAATCCCATAAGAGCGGCTCCTAAATAATGACCGCCAGTTTTGGCTTTGGGGGCTAAGCTTATTTGGATAAAAGAAGGCATGCGAATATCGTAAAAGCCAAACATGGATAAGGCCAATAACACAAAAATTAAGCTAAAAAGCCCAATTGCAATGGTGGATTGCATGATGATTTGTAAATTAGCCCCTAAAGATGCTGCGATTGCGCCAATTAAGGCATAGGTGAAAGACATACTTAGGACATAACTTAAGGACAGTAAAAAAGCTTTTTTAGTTGAAATGTTTTTTCCGTGTCCGACAATAATTCCTGAAAGAATGGGAATCATTGGGAGTACGCAAGGAGTAAGGGATAAGAGTATGCCTAAGCCTAAAAAACTCAAGATAACAATAAACATATCTTTATCGAAAATGGCCTCTATGTTATTTTTAACCTCTTCCGAGGCTAGCGTTTCGGTTGTTTCAATTACTTTGTTGTCCTCGAGAGACACCTCTTTTAAAGCCAGTTCCTTGTCGATAGTGAGTTTGATTTCTTTTATTTCAGGTGGATAACAAAAACCTTCATCTGAGCAGCCTTGGTAATGAATTTCTTTAATTGCTTCACCTGCATATTCACCTAAAACAGGAATGGTTAAGATTAATTTATTGCGATAGACCCAATAATGGCGGCCATGTTTATCTTGCCTATCTAGGGCTTCTGGTAGTTGAAATTGACCAATACGAACATTAGACTGTTCAGCACCTTTGATAGCTATTTTATCCTTATAAAGAAAATAGCCTGGTTTGATTTGAAAGTGAACTTGAAAGTTATTAGCATCAAGATAGGTTGCATTCACCTGAAAGACGTCTGACGCAGGTAAAGGAGAGGCAAGGCTTAGTGAGATAAAGCAAATACCCAATATTATAAGGAGCCATTTTTTCATAATAGATA
The DNA here is from genome assembly GCA_020161725.1 of Pseudomonadota bacterium. Taxonomy (GTDB): domain Bacteria; phylum Pseudomonadota; class Gammaproteobacteria; order Legionellales; family Legionellaceae; genus Tatlockia. The sequence goes on along the minus strand of JAIUOG010000017.1, from coordinate 11,970 downwards.
CTAATTTAGTCAAATTTTAACTACATTGTAAACTTAAGCAAAAAAAAACAAAAATTTTTAAATTTTGCCCTTGAAAAAAAATAAATCTAACCCCATATGCTGGTCATTAGTTTTAAATTTTGCTTTAAAGCAAATGTAAAACGAAAAAAGTCAGAGTTATACCCGTGATCTTTGAAAATGCGCGGTTTTGAAAAAAACATTTTATACTCGCTTTTTGAAGTTGTTTGGGTATATATCTGAATATTATAGGTGATTAACCAAAGTAGGAGAGTATAAGTATGAAAATTCGTCCTTTACACGACCGTGTTGTTGTTCGTCGTATGGAAGAAGAGCGCACCACAGCAGGCGGTATCGTTATCCCTGATAGCGCTACTGAAAAACCCATGAGAGGTGAGGTTATAGCAATTGGTACTGGTAAAGCACTTGATAATGGTGATTTACGTGCCTTAGCGGTTAAAGTGGGCGATGTTGTTCTATTTGGTAAGTACTCTGGTACTGAAGTTAAAATTGGCGGTCAAGAATTAGTTGTGATGCGTGAAGATGACATCATGGCAGTTGTTGAGAAGTAATTAACGAATTTAGGAGATATAAGAATGGCTAAAGAAGTACGTTCTGGCGACGAAGCGCGTCAACAACTTATTGCTGGTGTTAATATTCTTGCTGGCGCAGTTGGTTCAACTATGGGCCCAAAAGGTCGTAACGTTGTTATCGAAAAATCGTTCGGTGCACCTACTGTGACTAAAGACGGTGTTTCAGTTGCGAAAGAAATTGAATTAGAAAATCGCTTTGAAAACATGGGCGCACAGATGGTTAAAGAAGTTGCTTCTAAAACGTCTGATGTAGCTGGTGATGGTACGACTACTGCGACTGTTTTAGCTGCTGCAATCATCCGCGAAGGTCACAAAGCAGTTACTGCTGGTATGAACCCAATGGATCTTAAGCGTGGTATTGATAAAGCGGTTGCAACAATTATCAAAGATTTAAAAGCAAGATCAAAACCTTGCAAAGATAGCAAAGCAATTGCACAAGTAGGTACTATTTCTGCGAATTCAGATAGCGAAATTGGTTCATTGATTGCTGAAGCAATGGAAAAAGTAGGTAAAGAAGGTGTTATCACTGTTGAAGATGGTAATGGCCTTGATAACGAGCTTTCTGTTGTTGAAGGTATGCAGTTTGATAGAGGTTACATTTCTCCATACTTCATTAATAACCAACAAAACATGACTGCTGAGCTTGAGCATCCATTCATTCTTTTAGTTGATAAAAAGATTTCAAGCATCCGTGATATGTTAACTGTACTAGAAGCAGTTGCTAAATCAGGTCGTCCTTTATTGATTATTGCTGAAGATGTTGAAGGCGAAGCCTTAGCAACTCTAGTTGTTAACAATATGCGTGGTATTGTTAAAGTTTGCGCTGTTAAAGCACCTGGTTTCGGCGATCGTCGTAAAGCAATGCTACAAGATATCGCTATTCTTACTCAAGGTCAGGTTATTTCTGAAGAAATTGGTAAGAGCTTAGAGCAAGCGACTATGGAAGATTTAGGTACTGCTAAGCGTGTTGTAATCACTAAAGAAAATACAACGATTATCGATGGCGAAGGTAAAGAAACTGAAATTACTGCTCGTATTTCTCAAATTCGTGCACAAATGGAAGAAACTTCTTCTGATTATGACAGAGAGAAATTACAAGAGCGCGTAGCGAAGTTAGCTGGCGGTGTTGCAGTAATTAAAGTAGGTGCTGCTACTGAAATCGAAATGAAAGAAAAGAAAGCGCGTGTTGAAGATGCTTTACATGCTACTCGTGCAGCAGTTGAAGAAGGTATTGTTGCCGGTGGTGGTGTTGCTCTTATTCGTGCACAAAAATCTTTAGATGGCTTAAAAGGTGATAATGCTGACCAAGATATGGGTATTGCCATTCTTCGTCGTGCTATTGAAGCGCCTTTACGTCAAATTACTACAAATGCCGGTTACGAAGCATCTGTTATCATCAATAAAGTGGCTGAGCACAAAGACAATTATGGCTTTAATGCTGCAACTGGTGAATATGGTGATATGGTTGAGAACGGTATTATTGACCCGACTAAGGTAACTCGTACTGCACTACAAAATGCAGCGTCTGTTGCTAGTTTAATGCTAACAACAGAGTGCATGGTTGCTGATTTACCAAAAGAAGGTGGTGATGCAGCTGGCGCTATGGGCGGCATGGGTGGTATGGGCGGCATGGGCGGTATGATGTAATACCCCTAAAGCTCATAAAAAACCCGCCTTTATGGCGGGTTTTTTATTTAAAATATAGGCCTAAATGTGTTTGGATCTTGTTGTGGTTCAAAGCATTGGCTTACACAAAGAAATAAATCATGCACGGCTGAGGGAGGCAGTATGACTATACCGATAAGTAAATCGATAGGGAGTGTGAGTAACATCAGGGCACAGATTCCAACATAATAAGGTATTTTTAATAAAACCTTATCTGGAGCGAAAGCAGATTCATGCCACTCTAATTCCCAGGATTGTTTTTGAGGAAAAAAAATAGCATGAGTAAATAAAGAAGGAGATTGGGTATAAAACCAAGCATCAGATAACCAATACGTATTTTTCTTAAAAAAAGCCATTCTTTTCTCAATTCTTACTTATAAATATTTAACCTTTCCTTGCATATATCGCAATAGAAAGAATAATTAATCCCATACCTAAAGCCTGACTTAAACTTAATTGTTCCCCTAAGATAATAAAAGCAAGTACTACTGTGGCAAGAGGCATTACTGCCGTTGAAAGGGATGACATGGTGCCATCAACATGTTGACAGCCAAAATACCAAAACACGTAAAATAAACCTGAACTTAAGCCTAATAAAAATAAAATTTGCCAATCAAAACTGGTTAATAAAAGCGGATTGGTTGAGGAAAAGAAAATAGCTAAAGGCAGAACTATAAGGGCATTTATCGCATTAATTAAAGAAGATGCAAAAAAGACAGGTAAACGATTTGGATGAAGTTTAACCAAAATATAATAGCTTGATTCTGGAAGGAGTGCTAAAACAATAATTAAATTGCCAAATAAAGATTGATGTGCTGCATGTTTAAATTTTTCTAAGGCAATAATGACTAAGCCAACACAGGTAAAAAGCACGCAAATCAATTTTTTAAGGTTAAATTCTTCTTTTAAAATAACAAAAGACATCAACGCTATAATTGCTGGTAAGGCTGATGTAATAATGCCTGCTACATTAGCATCGGTATATTTTAAACCATAAAGCATTAAGCAATTAAATAAGGCACCGGCAGTAATAGCCTGTGCTAATAGAAATAGCCAATCCCGTTTGGTTAAGGCTTTTACATGATCTTTTAATTTAATTTTAGAGTCTTTAGTCAGCCAATGCAGGGGCAAAAGGATAACCGCCGCTAATAAAAAACGGAGTGTTATCATTAATAATACGGGCATAGAAGTTAAGAGATATTTTGATACTACAATGTTAAAACTTACCATTATTTGGGCAAAAACAAGAAAAAAAAGCCCCTGTAAAAAATGATTTTTTTGCATTAACTGCGAGCCCAAATCTAAAATAGGGACAAATTATACTGTAGAAAATTTCTACTTTCTAGCAAATATTTATTAATTATGGAACTTGCCATAAAGAATTATAAAAATAATGCTTTTTATCAGTGAAGTTTTTTACAATTTCAAACTCATTTAAATGAGCAAGCCTTTCAATTTGTTTTAAGCTGTATTTTTGCGATGACTCAACATAAATGGGTTCAGATTTTTTAAAGCCAAAGGTTTTTTTAAGCGCATCGATATAGACAATTTGTGCTTTAGTACTAACAAGATAACTTTCCATAGCACCTGTATGAACATTATAGGTACCATAATGCTGAAAGGAGCCAATATTAAAATTAGCTCCTAATTCACGATTTAATCGCGTTAAAAGATTCAGGTTAAATTTACGCGTAAGGCCCTTTTGATCATTATAAGCTTGCATCAAAACATCGATCTTTTTTAGCCTATCAAAACCAATAAGAATGAGATCATTCGGTTTCATTTGGCTTCGTAAATGGTGAAGAAAAAATTCACTTTCTTTAATGCTAAAATTACCAATACTTGAACCTAAAAATAAAATGACATTCCTTCTAGTTGAATGGTTATTTAACCATTTTAAGCCATTTAAATAATCGGCATTAATAGCCGTAGTTTCTAAATTAGGTAATTCATTGTTAAATTTTTCTATTAAATGGCTTAGATATTTGGCTGAGATATCAATAGGATAATAACTAAATTGATGTTTATCTTTTATAAATTGATCAATTAATAAATGTGTTTTAATACCCTCTCCTGGGCCTAATTCAACTAAATTAAAGGCGTCTTTCCCTAATAATGACGATAAATCCTCTTTATTTTTATCTAAAATAGTTATTTCTGTCTCTGTGAGATAATAATCAGGATTTTTAGTAATTTCATTGAATAGTTCACTACCAATCTCATCATAAAAGTATTTTGAATTAAGACTTTTAAGATTTTTTGATAAGCCATACAAAACATCCTGTTTAAACTGCTCTTTTTCATCAACAATGACGTCCCTTTCATTAAAATTTACATCCTGTAATTTTGCTGTCATGATTTTTCCTTAAGCATTGTCGGCTAAGCGAAGTCCGCTACATTGCCAACGTTTTTCAGGTTGAAAAAAATTACGATAAGTGGCGCGAATATGACGTTTTGGTGTCAGACAAGAGCCGCCACGCAAAACCATTTGGTTCACCATAAATTTTCCGTTGTATTCACCTAAAGCGCCTTTTACAGGCTTGAAACCGGGGTAGGGTTGATAGGGGCTCGCTGTCCATTCCCATAGGTTGCCAAAAAATTGCTGACTCAAATTAGATTGAGAAGCCTTGGGGTGAAATTGCTTTGTTTCTAAAAAATTATCTTTGTCGCTCACTTTTAATTTTTTTGTTTTAACAAAATGTTCCCATTCTTCTTCCAAAGGTAAACGTTTATTTGCCCAGGAAGCGTAGGCGTTTGCTTCGTAAAAATTAAGATGACAAACAGGCTCATTAAGATTTAGCTTCTGTAAGCCAGAAAGTGTGAATTGATACCATTCGTCATCTTGATTAAGCCAATATAAAGGCGATGTCCAATGTTCATTTTGCAATTTATCCCAGCCATCGGATAACCACCATTGAGGATTTTGATAGCCTTTGTCGCCGATAAACTCCAAGTATTCCTCATTAGTTATCAGGCGATTAGCAATGCGGTAAGGGTTTAAAAAAGATTGATGTTTTGGGCGCTCATTATCAAAGCAAAACTGCTGTCCTGCAAAACCAATATCAACTAACCCTGATTCAACTTCGATAAATTCCAGCGGAATAGTACTCTTGTTTTGTTTAATTTTATTGGGGCTATAGCTTGGTAAAAGGGGATTGATGAAAAAGTTATATTTTATATCCATTAATAAAAGCTCTTGATGCTGTTGCTCATGATGAATACCAAGAATCGTTAAGGGAAATAGTTGTTCATCTATTTCTTGTTGATTAAGGTTAAATAAGGCAATCATATGTTCATCAACATGCTTTCTATAATTATAGATTTCAGCAACGGTAGGCCTTGATAATAAGCCGCGTTTAGGACGAGGAAAGGGTTTACTTACCGCTTGATAATAAGAATTAAAAAGATAAGAAAAATAGCTATCAAAAATTTTATAATTAGGTAAAAAAGGACTGAGAATAAAGGTTTCAAAAAACCAACTGACATGAGCAAGATGCCATTTTGGCGGACTGACATCCTCAATGCTTTGAATGACATAGTCTTCAATAGCTAAATTTTCACAAAGGCTCTCAGTTTGTGCTCTAGTGTGTAAAAAAAGGCTAATTAATTCATCCCTTGACATAAATGCCTGTCCTTATGTATCAAACCTATACTCAAAGCTTCAACAACAATTGGATATGGATTTAACTCATTGAATTAATTATAGACTTGTTTTTTATATCAAGCTAAATTATTATCTTTTAATTTTTCCCAACGTTTTAAAGGGGAAAGAGCTGGTGTTGCCATGGCATCAACAGGTAAATAAAAGGTTTGTTCTAGCAAAAATTGGCCGCCAAGGGCTGCATGGGATACTTCGTCAGTGAAAACGACCCAGGTGGATAAAGCAGGAAAGTCAATACGGTTTTTATTAACCTTGGTTTGGTAATCATCATCTAATTTCATCGTATCATGTAATTTCAATTGATAATGATCATAGGCTGAACGTAAACTTTTAGTCGTTTTAGTCCATTTTAATAGACGAGCAAGCGTTTTATTGTAAGCAGGAATTTGCTTTGCAAAGCGCTCCAAAATGACTTCAAAGGGTTCACCTAAGTGCCAGATACGGGCATGGTTATTAGGGTTTACATTACAGAATACTCTCAAGATACGTTTACCATTAACGGGGCTTGCTGGAAAAGAATCAACATGTAATCGAGTATCATCTTTGCGTTTTGAGCTTGGTCTTCCTTTGATTTCAGCTGGTCTGTAACTTGTTCTGCCCCAAAGCAAATAAGATTGATACTGAGGAAAGGTTGTATCAACTAGCTGTCTTGCAAATTCAGCGTAGTTTTGCATAAGTTCTGCTAAGGGTGCTACTAATTGAGGCTCTTCTTTTTTAAACCCGCCCAGTTTTTGGGTTTGATAATCAAAGCTAATATTTTTATGTTTACCATCTAAAATATCAGGTCTTAAGAGTGCGTTTGTTTGTACTTCATTAAACTCAAAACTTAAATTAGGAAAGTAAACAACACGTCCTGATTCTAAAGAAGCTAAGGCTTCATTTTTATCATTTTCATTTAGGTTTGCAAGATTATCAACAACTAGGCTATGTAAATCTTTAAGCATAAAAAGAGCTCAATTAAAATTTAATTTCTCTATTCTACCAAAAGCCAATAACAATAGACAGATTATGAATTAGCTGAAAAGGTTGCTCTTAAGTAAGTTTGCTAGTTTAATATTCTCTCGCTAGAGACATAGCATTTTGAACGATCACGGGTATATAATAAAATAGAAAAATGAAATCCTAATTAGGGAAAAAAGGAGAGATCATGAGTGATGTGATTAAAAAGCTATCGGTATTGATGGCAGATACCTATGCACTTTATTTAAAAACGCAAAATTACCATTGGCATGTTACAGGACCACAATTCAAATCCTTACATCAATTATTTGAAGAACAATATCTTGAATTAGCAATGGCTGTAGATGCAGTGGCTGAACGAATTCGAATTCTTGGCCATAAAGCGCCAGCTACTTTTAAAGAGTTTGAAAGTTTAAAACGTCTAAAAGACGGTAACTCATCGGCTACCGCCAATGAAATGGTGACTGAATTAGCGAATGATCATCAAACCTTAGTTAAAGATTTAAACCAAGCGATGGCTTTAGCCGAGAATGATGAAGGAACAGCTAATTTATTAGCAGATAGAATCGAAGCGCATGAGAAAACCTGTTGGATGTTAAACGCTTCAAGAGAAATTTAATACAAGCTAAGGCAAGCTTTCTTGCTTGCCTTTCCACTGATTTTTTCCATTAAAAATCCTCATTATTAAGAAATCAATCAAATCTTCACTTTAACTATTTACAGCAAGAGAAAAAACTTGCTAGAGTCGTATTAAATAAGGATATTTTCAAAACTTCTTGTAGTCTTAGAACGAGTCGTGTAAAGATATTAAAAATTGCCTTAATTATTTGTATAGGAGTTGTTTTAGCTATTAATTAGATTTATCAAATTATCGAACAAAAGGACTTGGTCATGAGTGACGTGCTAATTGTAGAAACCGATCCCGTTTTACTTGATGCACTTGCAGAAACAATGAATTTGGCAGGGCATTCCTATTTAGCAGCAAAAGATGGCAAAGAAGCATTGAGAATGCTTGAGTCCGAAAAGCCAGCTATCGTGATTAGTAACGTTAACATGGACAAAATAGATAGCCAGCAGCTAATCGACGAAATCCAAAAAAGAAACCCTGACGTACCTATCATTTTAATGAGCGGTCAACGCCCTGATAAAAATTCCATTATCTGTGCTAAAGAACAAGGCGCTGTTGATTATCTACACCAACCTTTCTCAGCAGAAGCACTAACTGCCAAAATTAATAGTTATATCAATCCTATTTCAGTCGAAGATGATAGTTTACCCGTTGCTAAAGATCCAAAAAGCCAAGCCCTTTTATCGATGGCATTACGAGTAGCCCAATCTGATGTGGGAGTCATGATTAGTGGTGAAAGTGGAACAGGTAAAGAAGTTTTAGCCCATTATATTCATGACCATTCGCCTCGAAAATCGAAACCCTTCATCGCAATCAATTGCGCAGCCATTCCTGACCAAATGCTTGAAGCTACTTTATTTGGTTATGAGAAAGGCTCTTTTACAGGTGCTTACAAAGCAACGCCAGGTAAATTTGAACAGGCAGAAGGTGGCACTTTATTGTTAGATGAAGTCAGTGAGATGCCGCTTATTTTACAGGCAAAACTATTGCGCGTTTTACAAGAAAGAGAAGTTGAAAGAATTGGTTCTAACAAGTTAATTCACTTAAATGTAAGAGTATTAGCTACTTCCAATAGAAAATTATTAGATGAAGTGAAAGCCGGTCGTTTCCGGGAAGATTTGTTTTATCGCCTTAATGTATTCCCCCTTCATTGGTTACCTTTACGTGAAAGAATTCACGATATTATACCTTTGGCAAATTATTTGATTAGAAAACATTGTCAGCAAACTAAAATGGCTCATCCCAGTTTTACAAAAGCGGCTGAAGAAGCTTTATTAAAACATAATTGGCCAGGTAATGCGCGTGAATTAGATAACGTTGTGCAACGAGCGTTAGTACTACGTACTGATGAGACAATTGATGTTTTACATTTGCAATTACCAACTATAGAAACGGTTAAAGCACCAAGTGGCATAAAAAATGATAATCGAAGTTTGCAAAATCATGAATATGATTTTATCGAGGCAACTTTGAAAGAACATCAAGGTAACCGGCAAAAAGTTGCCGCAGCCCTGGGTGTTTCTGAACGTACTTTACGTTATAAATTAGCGAAAATGAGAGAAGAAGGGTATATCGTTTGAATATGCTCTTTAGCTGAAAGAATGGATTCCCGCCTGCGCGGGAATGACATAATTCAGGAATGACGTAATTGTTGTTAGATTGAAATAACATTGTCATCCCCGCGCAGGCGGGGATCCATGTTGGAACCCACTTCAATAGTAATTGAAGTAGGGAATTTCGCTTGTGCAGGAATGACATAATTAGATTGAGCAATAATATTTACACGATGTCATCCCCGCGCAGGCGGGGATCCATGTTGGAACACACTTCAATAGTAGTTGAAGTAGGGATTCCGGCCTGCGTGAGAATGATATAATTCAGGAATGACATGATTGTTGTTAGATTGAGTAATGACATTAACCAAGCTGTTGTATGAAGTCTTTTTATAAGGGATAAAAAATGGCTGAAATCAATGCGCTTTCTCTGTACAACCAAATGCAATTAATGAAATTGCAAGCTTCAAATCAGTCAGTTGAAATGAATGCACCCCAAGCGCCATTTTCAACTATTTTAAAATCAGCGCTAAACAGTACTAGCCAGCTCGATGATAATGCCAATGCCTTAAAATCTCGTTATGAGATGGGTGATAAAAATGTAGGTATCAGTGAAGTGATGATTGCCTCGCAAAAATCAACCCTCGCTTTACAAGCAATGGTACAGGTAAGAAATAAATGTGTTCAGGCTTACCAAGATATCATGAGTATGCCTATCTAGTTTTAGGGTTAATCTTTAGGTAAAGGAGTACATTATGGCATTGGTCGACAGTGCTTCTACGGCAGCCACGCGTTTTTCAACTCTACCGATTCCAAGACAAGTCGGTTTACTATTTGGTTTAGCTGCCAGTGTCGCTATTGGCGTAGGTGTTGTTCTTTGGTCTAGAGAAGCGAGCTATCAACCCTTATTACATGAAATTAGCAGCCGTGATGCGGCCGAGGTTATTGAGGTTTTAAAGCGTAACAATATTGATTTTGAAGTGGATAAACGCCAGGGCACTATTTTAGTGCAATCTGATGAAATACAAGAGGCAAGATTAAAACTGGCCGCTGAAGGTTTACCCAGAAGCGCTAGTGAAGGGGCTGAATTATTTGCGGGTAATAATACCTTTAATAGCAGCCAATTTATGGAAAATGCGCGTTATAAACAAGCCTTAGAAACAGAGCTTGCACGGACTATCAGTAAATTTCATGATATCAAATCAGCTCGCGTACATTTAGCCATTCCAAGGGAATCTTCTTTTATCAGAGATAATAGAGAACCCTCTGCTTCTGTTTTTTTAGATGTTTATTCAGGCCTTGAATTAAAAAAACAAACTATTGCCTCCATTGTTAATTTAGTTGCTTCTAGTATTCCTAATTTATCGTCAACTCGCGTGACGGTAGTTGACCAAAATGGCCAGTTATTGAATGAAGGTGGCGGGCAAACATTATTTTCTAATACCGAACGTTTTATGGATTACCGTCAAACCTTAGAAAAGCAATACGTTCAAAAAATCCAGGATATTCTGACCCCGATTTTAGGTTATGGCAAAGTTAGAGCAAAAGTGTCTGCTGATATTGATTTTACCAGTTTCGAGCAAACGCAAGAAATGTATAATCCAGAACAAGCCTCTTTGCGTTCTGAGCAGGCGATGGAAGAAAAAAGAACGGCGGGTGCGAAAGGGGCTGGTGTACCAGGGGCACTAACTAACATGCCACCAACTAATGCCAGTTTACAACCTAATAAAAAAGCACCACCAGCACCTCAGGCTAAGCCCAATGCGCCACAGCCTAATGCTGAGAATAGTGAAGCGAGTGATTTTAGAACTCAAAGCACTAAAAATTACGAGCTTGATAAGACTATTAGCCATACTAAAAATCAGCCTGGCTCTATTAAGCGCTTAACTGTTGCGGTTTTAGTTGACGATAGACAAGCCTTTAATCCTAAAACTAAAAAGATGGAAATTAAGCCTCTTAGTAAACAAGAAATAGATCAAATTAAAATGTTGGTTGCTGATACGATTGGTCTTAATGCAAGTCGAGGCGATAGCCTTAATGTAGTCAACTCTCATTTTGTTAAACCAGACCCTATTCCTCAAATTCCCGAGCTTCATTTTTGGCAAAAAGATAGTTTTTGGCAAATTATGAAACAAATAGGGGCTGCACTCTTTATTCTTGGAATCGTTTTTGGCCTCTTAAGACCACTTTTTAAAACCTTAGCTGGTAGTACTAAGGAAAAAGAAGATGAGGATTTATCTAATTTAACTTATAAAAACCAAGAGATGTTACCCCATGCAAATGATTATGAGTCACAACTTTCTTTACTAAGACAGGTTGTTGATAAGGAACCAAAAAGAGTAGCGCAAGTTGTTAAAACTTGGGTGGAGAGAGGGTAGTAAGATGGATGGAATTGAAAGAGCTGCTATTCTCCTTTTAGGGATGGGAGAAAAAAATGCCGCTGAGGTTCTTAAGCATTTAGAACCAAGGCAGGTGCAAAAAGTAGGGATGGCCATTTCTAATATGAGTTCGGTATCGAAAGCCAAAATGCAGGGTGTTTTAGGGGAATTTTTAAATGCCATTGAAGACCAAACCAGTTTGACTGTGGATGCGGAAAACTATTTAAGAACGATTCTAATTAATGCCTTAGGTGAAGAAAATGCCATTCCCTTCATTGATAGGATTTTGGTTTCGGATAAAGATAGCGGTCTAAACCGTTTAAAATGGTTAGACGCAAGGCTAATTGCTGACGTTATTCGTAATGAACACCCTCAAATTATTGCCACTATTTTAATCCATCTTGATAGCGAACAAGCAGCTGAAGTCGTTAATTATTTTACGCCAGAAAAAAGAGCTGAAGTGCTTCTGCGTATGTGCACTATCGATACGGTAAAACCCGAGGCCATTTCTGAATTAGGTCATGTCATTGAAAAA
>JAIUOG010000016.1 GCA_020161725.1 Pseudomonadota bacterium | reverse complement strand
TTACAAATCATTGAAATAGCTGAAGCAAAATCAGAAATCACTATACCTTATCAGCCTGGTTTTCTTTCTTTTCGCGAGTTACCCTTAATTAGTCTTGCTTTAACTCAGCTAAAAAATAAACCCGATTTAATTATTGCTGATGGTCAGGGTATCGCTCATCCAAGGCGCTTTGGCCTTGCCTCTCACCTCGGTTTAGCCTTTGATATTCCAACTATTGGTTGTGGTAAATCGAGGCTTTATGGAAAGGCTGAACTGCCTGGAAATAAAAGGGGGGATTTTTCTTATCTATATAATTTTAAAAAGGAAATTATTGGTCTTGTATTAAGAACGCGAACCAATGTAAAACCACTTTATATTTCAGTAGGCCATAAAGCAAATGTAAATGCAGCAAAAGATTGGATCTTGAAATTAGCCCCTCAATACCGCTTACCCTTAACGACTAAATTTGCAGATAATTTAGCGAAACTTTATAAAGAGAGGGTAATTAAGGAAAAATAAACCTGTGTGAGGGATGATATTCTAAGGCTATCTTTTATTTTCAATTAACAACGGGTTTGTTTATCATGGCCTCAAACTTTTATTTTTCGGATAAGTCGCCTACTTTTGCTAACTTGAAGCGCCATTTAAAAAAACTTCATTTTCAGCAATCTGCTTTTATTTGGTTATCTGCTTTTAATGAGAAGCATTTTCTTTTTGATGAAAAAGCAGCCGAGCAGTTGGAATATAAGCATCTTTTAGCTGAGTTAGTTAAATTGCATTGCCAGGATGTAATGCCTTTGACCTTTTGCCTTGATGATCATAACTGGCCATTCATGTTGAATCAATTAGCTAAAGATTCAAGTTTGCAAAACGAACGTTGGATTCTTAAACCCTCCTTATTAAATAATGGTGAAGCTATTCGTATTTTTTCCTCCTTAGTGGATGTTGAAAGCCATTACATAATGGCTAAACGCTACGCAGGGCCTCATGTGTTGCAAAGTTATATCAAAGAGCCGCATTTGTTAAAAGCACATAAATATTCTATTCGTATGTTTGTGATTTTAACAAATTATCAAGGTGCTTTTCTTTACCCTAAAGGTTATTTTAATGTCGCTTTAAAGCCATTTAAAGCCGATGATTTTAGTGATTTAACCTGCCATTTGACGAATGAGCATCTAAGTCATACTGAGGCGAATGTCATTCAAATACCTACGGAACAATTTGATTTTTTCCCTGAACTTTACCCACAAATTAAAGCGATATTAACTAAAATTATAACGGGTTTGAAAGCACTTCATCCCAAGGCTTTTTGCAAAGTCAAAAATCCAGCATTAGCCATCTTTGGTTTTGACTTTTTAGTTGATAACCAAAAAAGAGTGTGGCTTCTGGAGGCAAATCATGGCCCTTGTTTTCCTAAGGATGAGGAACATATTTTACAAAAACATCTTTATGATGATTTTTGGCATCATTTTATTCAAAGTTTTGCTCTAACAATTATGAAAAAGGATTATTCAAGGGAGCCTTTATTTTTTGAGTCGTTAAAGTAAACCTCTTCGGAAACTCGTATAGCTAAAAAAGCAAACGGCATGTATTTTGCTACACTTTAAGAAAGAAATATAAAAAAGAGGGCATATTATGAAACCTTTAATATTGCACCCCACAGACATTTGCCAATGGCATGCTTTGGTGAATGAAGCACAGGCTACAACAAGACATATACTTGATGAAAATACAGAAAGTTATCTTGTTTTTCTCTTAATGCGTTTTTCACAAGGGCCTCAATTAATGGAATCTGTTTTAGCTCTTGATTTCTTAGAGTCAATGCAAAGAGGAACAAGGCATCAGGCTGAAAAATTAAAAGAAATTGGTGATAAAAGCCTTTTATTCTGCGGTCTTTTCCCTGGCATTGCAGAAAAACGCCATGTGAGCCTCGACTATTTTATCGATTTAGGACAAGCTGCCTATCTGATTGCTGGTGAGCTACAAGAAAAACATCCAACCAATCTTTATATCCAACTCAGTAGCAAATTTATTGAGCTACAACAGATTTTGCAGGCAATGCGAGCTGAATTTAAAGCACCCCTTTTGCTTAATCAATTATGGGCCAAGGGTTCAATGTGTTCTAATTAAGTTTGTACAATTCATTAGAGGGGTATATTTAGTACTTAGTGATAATTTTAATTAACAAGAGCCTCTATTGGCAAGACTATCCTTTTTCATGAGCTTGGTAGCCAACGAGGGATGGATGCCCGCCCTTGCGGGCATGACAATGGAAGAGAGCTTTATAATAATCTGCCGAGCAACGGAAGAGAGTCCTATAATAGTCTGTCATTCCCGCGTAGCGAGAATCCATTTGTACTTTAGTGATAAGTTTAATTAAACAAGAGCTTCCATTGGCAAGGTAATTCTTGCATGAACTGGGTAGCCAACAGGGATGGATGCCCGCCTTTGCGGGCATGACAATGGATGGGAGCTGTATAATAATCTGCCGCACAACGGAAGAGAGTCCTATAATAGTCTGTCATTCCCGCGAAGGCGGGAATCCATTTGTACTTTAGTGATAGTTTAATCAAACAAGAGCTTCTATTGGCAAGACTATCCTTTTTCATGAGCTTGGTAGCCAACGAGGGATGGAGGCTCACCTTTGCGGGTATGATAATGGAAGGGGCGGTATAATAACCTGCCATACAACGGAAGAGAGTCCTGTAATAGTCTGTCATTCCCGCGAAGGCGGGAATCTATTTGTACTTTAATGATAAGTTTAATCAAACAAGAGCCTCCATTGACAAGGCTATTCTTGCATGAACTGGGTTCGCCTCCTTGACTTAATAGTAATTTGGCAGAGGGAGCAACATAAAACTTATTTGTGAAATAAAACAGCAATATCAATTGGATCAAAAGAATAGTGTTTACTACAGAAATCACAGCTAACTTCAATTTTATCTTGCTCTTGCAAAAGCTGTTCAACGTCTTCTTTACCTAAGACTGTTAGTACGTTTTTCATTTTTTCTTCAGTGCAACGGCATTTAAACTGGGCTTTTTTCTCGGTATATAATCTTAATTCTGTTTCATGATAAAGCCTGTGAAGCAGTGTTTTATTATCCAAATTTAATAATTCATTTTCGGTAAGTGTTTGCCCTATATGTACAGCATATTCCCAAAACTGTTCTCTTTGTTGGCTATCTTGCCCTGGCATTAGTTGAAGAATCATGCCGGCTGCTTTTTCTTCATCGGCAGCTAGCCAAACTTGAGTTGCAATTTGTTCTGATTGAGAAAAATAAAAACTTAAATTTTCACTCATAGCCGTTGTTTTAATAGGGACAATACTTTGATAAGCCGTTGTTTGATTATATTGATTAATAGTGAAAACCATTTTGCCGTTTAAAAAAGCATCAGCATACTCTTGCGTTTCTAAATCCTTTTCAAAAGCAGCATAGGCTCTTAAATTTAAAAGGTGATCACATTGCACAAGAATAAGAGAAAGTCGTTTATCTCCCTGGAATTGTAGGCTTAGTTCGCCTTCGAATTTAATACTTCCTGCTAAGAGCATGCAAGACACTAAGGCTTCGCCTAATAAATGCTTAACCATTGGCGGATAAGGGCGTTGGCTCATGATAGTTTGATAGCTGGTATTCAAATGAGCAATTTGCCCTTTGATAGGTGCATTTTCAAACATAAAGCGTTGTAAATTGTCTTTTTCAACCATTATTTTTAAACCTTAAACTAAAATATACTAATTTTGCCTTATTCTACCATAAAGAAGGTTACTTGCTTCACCAAAGAGCATGGTATTATTCACTGTTGTGACAGAGATTAGATAATCTGTCTTTGCAAGAGGAATATGCCTAAGTTCTTTCAAGAAGCTATGTTTTGAAAAAAAACATTTAAAATGTAGCCTGGATAAAGCGTAGCGAAATCCGAGTTTACTCCACCCGGATTACGGCTCAGTGAGCCTCCATCCAGGCTACATTTCATATTCGTTTTTTGAAGTTGTTTGGGTATATATCATCCTATGACGTCATTCCTGCGTAGGCGGGAATATTTCACCTAAGGCACGATGATTTAACATGCTTAATAAAGAACAACAGGCTGCAGTCAAATACATTGATGGCCCGCTCTTGGTATTAGCCGGGGCTGGTAGTGGTAAAACTCGTGTGATTACGCAAAAAATTGCTCATCTTATCGAACAATGTAACTATTCAGCCAATGCGATATGCGCCCTTACCTTTACTAATAAGGCAGCATCAGAGATGCGTGCTCGAGTGGCTACAACACTCCCTACTGCCAAGCGACGTGGATTAAAGGTAACGACCTTTCATCGCTTAGGTTTAAGTATTATTAAAAATCAGCTCAAATTAGCTGGACTTAAAAAAGGTTTTTCTATCTTTGATAGTGAAGATTGTTTACAGGTTTTAAGAAACTTAATGCCTCCAGGACAGGCTCAAGAAAAAGAGACCTTGATTGCAATTCAGCAACAAATATCATCCTGGAAAAATGAATTATTAGGCCCTAACGATGTTTTGCACAGTTCAACCAAAGTTTATAATGAGTTAGCCTTAGTTATTTATCCACGCTACCAAGAAACCTTAAAGGCTTATAATGCCGTTGATTTTGATGATCTTATTCGAATTCCTGTGGCCTTGTTAAAAACAGAACAAAAGGTGCGCGATCTTTGGCAAAATAAGATACGTTATCTTTTAATTGATGAATACCAAGATTCAAATACTAGCCAATATGAATTGGTCAAGCTATTAGTCGGTCTACGCGCTCAATTTACGGTAGTGGGTGATGATGATCAGTCAATTTATGCTTGGCGAGGGGCAAGGCCAGAAAATTTAGTGCAATTACAAAAGGATTTTCCCAAATTAAGGCTAATTAAATTAGAACAAAACTATCGCTCTACTTCACGTATTTTACATGTTGCTAATCATCTAATTTCAAATAATCCGCATGTTTTTGAGAAAAAATTATGGAGTGAATTAGGTGTGGGTGAAATGTTACGTGTTATTTCATGTAAGGATGAAAATGATGAGGCTGAGCAAGTCATTGCTGATCTTATTAGCCATAAGTTACGCTTTGGCCATCATTTTGGTGATTATGCGATTTTATATCGTGGTAATCATCAATCCCGTGTTTTTGAAAAGGCTTTAAGGCAGCAAAGTATTGCTTATCAAATCAGTGGAGCTCAATCTTGGTTCTCGAAAGCGGAAGTCAAAGATGTTTTTGCTTATTTAAAGCTATTGTGTAATGAGACCGATGATGCCGCTTTTTTGCGAGTTATTAATACGCCAAAACGAGGTATTGGTGAGGCAAGCTTAGAAGCTTTGGGCTTATATGCGCAAAAACGAGGTGAAGGCCTTTATAGAGCGGCTAATCATTTGGCATTGGGAGAGTTAATAGCAGAAAAACCAAGGCAGGCACTTGCTCAATTTAAAGATTGGTTTGAAGGTTTAAAAGCGAAATTAACGAATGGCAATATCGTTGAAGTGTTAAAACAATTAGTGGATGAAAGTGGTTATGAAGCTTATATCTATGAGCTTTGTGACAGCCCTGCTAAGGCCGCAAAACGAATGGATAATGTTTGGGAACTTATCGATTGGGTAGGTCGGCTTTTAGCAAAAAAAGAAGGTGCTTCTTTAGAAGACATCATTAATAAATTGATTTTAATTGATATTTTAGAACAAGATGATGAGCCACAGCTAGAAACAGTACAACTGATGACCTTACATGCAGCAAAGGGTTTAGAATTTCCCTATGTTTATCTTGTAGGAATGGAAGAAGATTTGCTGCCACATCGAGTAAGTATTGATGAAGATCAAATCGAAGAAGAAAGGCGGCTTGCTTATGTGGGTATTACTCGTGCTCAAAAAGAACTCTGTCTTACTTTTGCAAGGCAGCGTCTTAGAGCAGGCGAATTACAAGATTGCCAGCCCAGTCGTTTTTTAGATGAATTACCTGAAGATAGCCTAGAATGGTTTGGTAAAACTGCTATGCGCACAGAAGAGCAATCAAAAGCTTTAGCTAAATCTCATTTGCTAGGTTTAAAAAAATTATTGGATTACTTTAGGGTGACTTAAGCTAGCTATTGCATCTTCAGCGCTTTCATCCGGGTTTTTAAAAGCAAAAAAATGAGGTCTTTTATGGCGAGGACTGGGTTTTGGCAGAGGCTCTGCTAATGGGCTTGAGTTATTTAATGTAGCTGAGGAAGCAATTGAAACAGATTCCGATGGATATGTATCTGTGTAAGCATCCTCAGGTAATGGCTCCAGCCACTCATCAACTATGTGCTCCAAATATAAACTTTGCAATGTAGATGCCAAAGGTAAAAGCGCTTCGACCTCTTCTTTTGTTTTTTTGGTAAGTGCATCAACTATCCAAGTAAAATAATCAGGTTCATTTAAATGATTTTGTTCTTTCATATCTCTGATGCAGCTAATAAGTAGTTGAAAATGAGGCAAATGATCAGGGTAGGTGATTAGATTGAACGCGTAGTTATTGTTCGGGTTCTTTATAAATAAATTATTTTTAATTAGTTCAAAGAATTGAATGATTGAGCATAAAATCTGTTTTGCATTTTTGTATGAAATAATTTTATTTAATGAAGGGACCTTAAAACTGAGCCACAAAAGATAATCCCATTTAGAAAGAGTCATATTGGGTAAAGATTCAAAGAATAGCCCTTGCAAATTTTCTAGACCTTGATATCCATTTTCGCTAATCAAAGTTAGAAGTTTCTTTTTATTAAAACGAGATAATAAATAGTTTAATTTTGTAGTTTGTATTTTTTTTGCATTTTGAAAAGCTGTTATAGCTAAGGTCTGTAATTGAGTTAGAGTTTTATGTCCTTCATTTTGTTTAAGTATAGAAATTAATTCGTCCATGCTAAAACAAGCAAGTAATTGGGTTTTATTGGTATAAAGTTCTATGAGCTTAGCTAAATTTTGATGCCCTCCCTTCGCGCTGAGTACATCAATTAGGCTTTCTTTGCTAAGGGTAAAATTATTTGGTGGCTTTTGCTCCCAATAAATTAAGCTTTGAAGATTTTGATAACCATCTTCCTGATTAAGAATTCTAATTAATTGGTTTGCTGTGAATCGCTCTAAGAGTAAAATCAAAGGACGTTCTGCTTTCAGTTTTCTAGTTAATTCAACTAAATTACGAAGATTAAGAAAACCTGTTGGATGTGTAAGGACTAATATAAGCTGTTCGGGGCTGAAATATTTTAGTAAAAAATCTAATTGTGTTTGTTTTGACGCCCCTCCAATGGAGGTTTTTGCTATAGATAGGAGTATTTCTAAATTTTCAAAACCATGATTATAATTTAGAATTTGGGTTATTTGGGAACAATTAAAAAGGTTGTTAATGGGATATTGCTGGGAGCTAATAAAACTTAAAAGAGCTTTTAGATTTTCCTTACCACTTGCATGACAAATAATATCAATAATAGTTTCAATACTGAGACCGTATTCTAAAATAATATTTAATTTATATTTTTGCTCATCACCGAATATTTCAAAATCCCATAAAGTCATTAAGGTAGAAAGATAGCTAGCACCCTCTGGCTGGCTAAGTATTTTGGTTAATAAAGAAGGGCTAAGCATGCCTAAAAGCACATCAAGCTTGGTTAACTGCATACCATCTTGGGTATAATAGCTAAAATATTGAGATGAAGTTGAAGCATAAACGCTATAAATATCCAAAAGCCTGATAAGGCAATGTAAAGAGGTTTTACCACCTTGAAAGGCTATTCTTTTAATCTGATTTGCAGAAAATCCTTTTCTTTCTAATTCCCGTAATTCAGCCTGTTTATTTTTACAATCGAATGTTTCGGTAAGATAAGTAATTTCTACATCTATTAATGGCATTTTAACGCCCTTTTGTGCAAAAACAAGACATTTTAGTGTCTGTTCCTATTTTAGTCAATATGGCTGTTTGAAGAGAGTTTAAACTTATTTTCTTAGCAGGAATAAATTTTTATTCGATGAGAATGCACCACAATTATGTCAGAGGAGATCTTTTGTCATAACTGTGGTGCATAAGTAGGTTTATGATGGGGGTATCTAAAAATGATTAATCATCTTATCCATAGCAATAGCATTTAAAAATACCGCATTGCCATAAGGTACTGAGCTAGCTTGGATCCAGTTTAAGCCACTATCAGAAGAGTTATAAATTACAACATTTGGTGCTATTCCTGTGGCGGTGCAATTTGTTGTGGTTTCATCGCAAGAGAGGCTTGCATTTAAAAAGAAAGTCGGAGTTCCTGGAATTGGGTTAGTACGAGTCTGTGTGGCTCCGCCATCGCTGCTGATATTAGCAAAGCCTTGCTGTTGCAACACACTTGTTCTGAGGGCTATCACAAGCAATTTCAGCAAAATTTGCTAGCGTAAGAAAAAATTTATTATACAAAGTAAAGCCGAGCGAATGCTCGGCTAAAAAAGAAAGCTAAAATGATTGATTTACGAGCATCGGGCTCGTTGGGGAGCGGATGTTTCACAGCAGGCATGGGTTCTATCTGCTAATTTATGTGCAAAGAAGCGTTGTTTGTCATTGCTTGCATTGAAAGTCTTTAAAATATCAATCACTGCTTTGGGGGTTTCTGTTTTTTGCACTTCTGTTTTTAGTTCCTCTAAGGATGCTTTATCTTCTGGCGTAATCTTTTTTTCATGTTTTTTCAAATGATGATTGATGCTATGAACGCTTTGTTCGATTACTCTGGTTTGTGATAGTGGTTTAGCTTTTTTAAGTATAACTTGGGCTTCAGTTTCTCCTAATTGTTTTTTGATAGCCTCGCGAAATAGCAAGGGTTTAGTATTTCTTTGACTGGCAGCATGATCCCAAATAGCTGCTAATAAGAAAAGTGGGCTAAAAAGAAACTTCAGTATTCGGCTAGGGATATCATTGCCATGATCATGATTATGGCCTATGCCAAAACGTTCTTGCATAAGTGCTTTAGTGCTATGGCTGTGGGAATGGTCTATACCGAAGAAATAGCCGCCATCCGTTCCTATTTCTGCGAAAATGTTAACCACGGCTGAGGCTATTTCAGGGATACCGGGTACTCTATCTTCAGATACACCGGTACTTATAACATGACCTAGGAATAAGGCAATTCGCATAGGAAGCATAGCTATCTTTAAAATAAACCGAAAAGGATTAAAAATTTGTAGCCAATTCTCATCTTCTCTTAGCTTATTCCAGGCGTTTTTAATGCCATCCATAATTTGTCTAAAGAAGCCTTCTTCTTTTTTATTTCCATTTTTTTTAGATTTTTCCTCTTCAACGCTAGGAACAATTTGATCTAAAAAGTTAGATGCGTTTTCAATACCAAAGGCAAGTTGGGATAAACTGGTGATAATAGGGTTAATAATACCCATAATAAAACTAGGTATTTTAGTCATCCAGGTAAATAAAGGCTGTGCATTTTTTGCAATAGTCCACCAAGTTCCAGCAGAGCAAATAGTTAAGGCTGCTATCAATAAAATTGTGAGTGTAGAAAAGACAACGGAAACAATTTTTTTAAGGGATAGTTCACCCGTAAAAACAGTTTTTACTTTGTTGAACAATTTTTTAATGGTTTCATTGTTTATCATATCGGTAATGGCATTATAGGTAAGTAAGCCATAAGCGATTCCCGCAATAATAGACATAGGTATGGCAAGGGCAGGAAAAAAGGTGAGCGGTATAAGCGTAGTTAAGAAAGGCATAGCAACTAAAGCTTCTACTAATAGATAAGTTGTTCCTACAGTCATAAAGGCTGCAGAAATAACGCAGAATATTTTAACTCCAATAAAAATTTTTGCCCGAAAAGTCAGTAATTCTCTATATCTTTTATATTGTTCTAGAACCTCTAATTCTTTTTTTAATTTTTTTTCATCTTCTGTTAAGCCCTCATCATTTTCTGCAAAAAGAATAGCGGCAAATCGTCCTTCTAATTGACTAAGACTTTTTTTCAAATGTTTTTTCTTGATTTTATCTGCGCTACTTAAGGTTTTACCTTCAAATTTATGCAAACGTTTTAGTAGTTTTTGGTAATCTAGAAAGAATTCACAACCATTATCTTTTTTTATATAGTCCGGTACTAATTCTAAAAGACAGCGATTAGCAATTTCTTGTTTTAGATAGTCTGGTTTAAATAACTTTTTTAAAGCATTGGCTATATTTTTTTTATAAATTTCGGCTTCATAAGCGCCTGCCAAGAAAAAAGCTGCGATTGCTAAAGAAAGCATAGGCGTAATAGCGAGCATTCCCCCAAAGCTTAAGAAGCCTAAAATAAGGCTCACACCGCCTGTTAATAAAATTAATAAAATATTATAAGGGATTTTTTTAAATTTAAGTCTCTCAAACATGATACCTTCCAATCAATCATCAATTGATTTGAGACTTTATAACAAATGATAATGATTATCAATAACTGTGCGCACAAAAAAAGATCATAAATTGGAAATAAAGAGGTTACAAGCGAATATTCCTGCGGTAAGATTCTTAAAGCTATAAAAAATTAATGATAAAAATGCTATTGTTTAGAAAGAGTTATGGATTAATTCTCAGTCTTTGCTTCAGTTATTCGCTTTATGCCGCACCACAAAATTATGAGGTAATTAAATTACCCGAGTGTTTAGCCAAAGAATTTAAAAAGCCCTTTAGAACTTTAGCTCAAAATGATGATTTTAAAATTATTGAGCTCGATACTTCTTTAGTGGATGATTTGGCTCATCTTGCAGATAAAAAGGCTTGTGGTCGTTTTATTAATATTAGTCATCACTTTGCGAAAGAAACTAATATTAAAAGCAGGGCTTTGAAGTTATTGGTTGATGTCAAGAAAGCCCCTGCCAGACCTACTCTAGCTTATAATTTAAAACACCCTAAATCCGTTAATGCGCTTTTAAATAAAATCTCTACAGATAATATGTTAACCACCTTATCAAAATTAACTTCTTATCATAATCGTTCGGCATCATCACATTCTGGTTTGCAATCGATAGAATGGATGCGAGCTCAATTTGAATCGATAGTCCTAGCTAGTGGGCGTGATGATATTAATTCTTATTTTGTAAAAACAGGCGAGGTTTATTTACAACCATCGTTAGTTACGGTTATTGGTAAAAATATTGATGCACCTGCGATTGTTCTTGGCGCCCATATTGATACCTTAGAGGGTAATATGCCTGGGGCTTCTGATGATGGAAGTGGTGCTGCCTTGTTATTGGAAACGGCAAGATTGCTTCTTGATTCAAAGCTTAAGTTTAAAAGACCTATCTATATTATTTGGTATGCAGCAGAAGAGCGTGGTTTAGTTGGTTCTCAATATGTGGTTAGAGACTTTTTAATGAAAAAAATTCCTGTCGAAGCTGTTATTCAATTTGATATGGCAGCTTATCGACATGAAGAGGAAGATAAAACAATTTGGATCTTTAAAGATTATACTGATAAGGCATTAAATCAATTTGTCGCTTCTTTAATAAAAACCTATGTAAAAGTGCCAATTGGTTATTCAAAATGTGGTTATGCTTGCTCTGATCATGCTTCTTGGATGAGTGAAAATATTCCAGCTTCTCTTCCTTTTGAAACCAGTTTTGATAATTTGAATCCTTATATTCATAGCCCTAATGATAAAATGAGTACGATAAATTCAGAGCATTTAGCAAACTTTACTAAAATTGCTTTGGCTTTTGCTGTAGAGTTAGGGCTTAGTTAAGGAATAGCTGAAAAGCTCGCAATAATGACACCATCTTATATGACTGGTCAAATAGAAAACCTTTTTCGCAAGAGAGTCTATTTAAATAAATATAGTGCCAAAAGAGGGATAGATGCACGCCTACGCGGGCATGACAGAGATAGTTATGGGGAATTATGTGAAGTTGTCAATTCCCACGTAGGCAGGAATCCATTCCTGCTTGCAAGTAGTATTATTAAGTTTCAAAAGGATTAAGCCTTATGAAAAAAAACATGATTATTTTGATTGTTTCTTTTGCTATGTTTATGGAGGCCGTTGATACGACTATTATCAATACAGCTATTCCAGTTATGGCTAAAAGTTTAAGGGTTAATCCCATCGATTTAAAACTTGCACTTATTAGCTATCTTTTAAGTCTTGCTATTTTTATTCCTATTAGTGGTTGGATTGCCGATAAATTGGGGATTAAAAAAGTATTTATAAGTGCTTTAGCCATTTTTACCCTAAGCTCAATTTGGTGTGGATTTACAGAAAATTTAACCGAACTAATTGTCGCTAGAATTATTCAAGGTTTGGGCGGTTCTCTCACTATGCCTATTGGCCGTTTGATTATTTTACGTACCTCAGCGCGACACGAGATTATTACCAAAATGAGCCTTGTGGTAATGGTTGCCTCTTTAGGTATGATGCTCGGGCCTTTATTAGGGGGATTAATTACCGATTATCTTTCTTGGCGCTGGATATTTTGGGTCAATGCACCCGCTGGTTTTTTAGCGATTATCCTTGCGACAAAACTATTACCACCTATGCCACCGAGAGAAGTAGGTCCCTTAGATAAATTAGGGTTTATTCTATTTGGTACTGGTCTTGCGACACTTACCTTTGGTTTATCTGCTTTCAGTGAATCTAATCTTAAACTGAGCTATTCCTTTTTAATTATTTTAATAGCAATTCTTTTATTATTTACTTATACCAAACATTCGCGAAAGCAAAAACATCCTATTGTCAAAGTGAGTTTATTAAAGATTCGTACTTTTAAATTGTCAGTTTTAGGTAATTTGCTTGGACGGCTTAGTTTTGGTGGAATCCCCTTTCTTTTACCTCTGCTTTTGCAAATTGGTTTAGGTTTTTCACCGCAATTATCAGGTTTGTTATTAGCACCAATTGCAGTTGGTGTTTTTTTAGTCAAGCCTTGGTCTATGGCCATTTTGCGCATTCTTGGCTATAAAACGCTATTAATTCTAAATAGCTTTTTAGTTGGTTTGGCTCTTTTTGCTTTTATTTTAATAAATCCCTCATTTTCTACCTATATCATCGGCTTTTTAACCTTTATTTATGGTTTTTTGATTGCTTTGCAATATACGGGTATGAATTCGTTGGCCTATGCCAATTTGGAGGATAATGATATTAGTGCCGCTACTTCTATTATGAGCACTATCCAGCAACTAGCCCAAAGTTTTGGAGTTGCTGTATCGGCTATTTTTATCAGTTTTTTTACCTATGAGTTTTCAGATCATCATATTTTAACTGTCGGTGTATTTCACAAAACCTTTTTTGTCTTAGGCCTTTTAACTATGCTTTCTGCCTTCATCTTTCTGGGTTTGAAAGAGGAAGATGGGCAAGAGCTGCTTTCCACTAAAATTAATGCCTAAGCTTCCTTGGGCGGGCAATAATATTCAGCGGAAATCTCTCCGTTATTATCAATCGCTTTTAAACAAACGGGAAATTTCCATAAACTATGTAAATGTTTTAAAACTTCACTCGTTGTATTACCGAGAGGGATACGGTTTTGTTGCATATAATGCAAGGTCAAAGAGCGTGAGCCTTGCACGTCAACTTCTACTGCTTGAATATCTGGCTCTAAATAGCCTAAGTTGTATTGTCTAGACAGGCTTTGACGAATGCTATGATAGCCTTGTTCATTGTGAATGGCGCTAATCATTAAATCCTGCTGTTGATCATCATCGACCACACAAAATAATTTAAGTTTACGAATAAGATGAGGTGATAAATATTGAGCAATAAAACTCTCGTCTTTAAAATTACGCATGGCCGTATCAAGGCTTTTTAGCCAATCAGTATTGGCTAAAAAGGGAAACCATTGTTTATCTTCTTCAGTGGGTTCCATACAAATACGTTTGATGTCTTGCATCATGTGGTAACCCAGTGTATAGGGATTTATACCGCTAAAATAAGGGCTATTATAATCGGGTTGCATGATGACATTAGTGTGGCTTTGTAAAATTTCCAACATAAATTCATCGGTTACTAAGCCTTCATCATAAAGCGCATGTAAAAGGGTGTGATGCCAGAAACAAGCCCAACCTTCGTTCATTACCTTAGTTTGGCCTTGTGGATAGAAGTATTGAGCAATCTTTCTAACGATACGCACAATCTCCCGCTGCCAAGATTCTAAAAGAGGTGCATTTTTCTCAATGAAATAAAGGATATTTTCCTGAGGTTCTTCTGGGAAACGTTTTTTATGACCTGAGGAAGAATCTGACTTTTGATAAGGAATGGTCCGCCATAATTCATTCACCTGCGATTGCAAATAACTTTCGCGATTTTGTTGGCGAATTTTTTCTTCTTGAATTGATAGGCTAGCTGGATGTTTATATCTATCCACACCATAATTCATTAGAGCATGGCAAGCATCTAATAAATTTTCAACCTCATCAATACCATAACGTTGCTCGCATTCAGAGATGTAATTTCTTGCAAATACCAGATAATCTATAATGGCATCAGCGGAAGTCCACATTTTAAAAAGATAATTATTTTTGAAAAAGGAATTATGACCATAGCAAGCATGAGCAATCACTAAGGCTTGCATTGCCATGGTATTTTCTTCCATTAAATAAGAAATACAAGGGTTAGAGTTAATTACTAATTCATAGGCTAAGCCCATCTGGCCACGTTTATAGCCTTTTTCAACACCGACAAAATGCTTACCAAAGGACCAATGATGATAACCTATAGGCATGCCCACAGAGGCATAGGCATCCATCATTTGTTCAGCTGAGATAATTTCTATCTGATTAGGATAGGTATCTAATTTAAAATCTTTAGCAATTCTTGCTATTTCTCTGTCATAGGCTTGAATAAGGTCAAAGGTCCATTCAGCACCAGTGGATAAAGGTTTTTTTCTCATGCTGTTTTCCTTTTGAATAACTCACGAAAAACAGGATAAATATCGGCAACATTGTCGATATTTTCCATTGCAAAATTAGGATAGTTTTCTTTCACCTGTTGATAGACTTCCCAAAGGCTTTGATGATGTCTTGGCATAATCTCAATATAGGAAAAATATTGCACTAAGGGCATAATTTTTTCTTGCAGCAGTTCTTGGCAATAAGGTGAATCCGCATTCCAATTATCACCATCAGACGCTTGTGCTACATAAATATTCCAAGCTGAAATAGGGTAGCGCGCTTTAATACAAGCATCTAAAAGTTCTAAGGCAGAAGAAACAACTGTACCGCCAGTTTCTCTGGAATAAAAGAATTCTTCTTCATTGACTTCTTTGGCTGAAGTATGATGACGTATAAAAACGAGCTCAATTTTTTCATAGTTTTTAGTAAGAAAAAGATAAAGCAGAATGAAAAAACGTTTAGCGATATCTTTTTTTGCCTCATCCATAGAACCTGACACATCCATAATACAAAACATGACTGCTTGAGTAGATGGGGCTGGAATTTTTACACGATTGTTATAACGTAAATCAATAGTGTCAATAAAGGGCACTGCTTTTAATTTCTTTTTGAAAAATTCGATATCTCTTGTTAAGCGTTGTATTTCAACTGTGTCAGGATTTACTGCTTTTTCTAAAAAAGCGAGCTCACTTTCAGCTTTTCTTAATTGTTTTCTATAAGGTGTAGCTAAAGCAACACGGCGTCCTGCTGCCTGTCTCATTGAGCGGACAATATTAATATTGGTTGGCGTACCACTGGTACTAACACCTGCTCTTACCGTTTTAAATGTATTTAATTGAGCGAGTTCTTTTTTAATTAAATCAGGCAATTCCAAGTCTTCAAAATAAAGCTCTAAAAATTCCTCGCGTGATAATTGGAAAACAAACTCATCTTCGCCCTCGCCTGAATTAGAGGCTTGGCTATCACCACCACCTTGTCCACCGCCATCGGGACGTTTTACTCGGTCTCCAGTTACAAATTCATCATTACCCGGCAAAATTCGTTCTCTAATACCGCCTGAACCTTGGTAAAAACGAGGCTCAGAAGTATCTTTTGCAGGGATACTAATTTGTTCTCCCTTATCAATTTCAGTAATACTACGTTTACCCACAGCATCAGTGACTGCGCGTTTGATCTGATTTTTGTAGCGACGCAAAAAACGTTGGCGATTAACTGTACTTTTTTTGCCGGCATTTTGTCGTCTATCTATCAATTGCGACATAGTCTATCCTTTTAAATTCTAAAAGGTTGGCCTTAATTTTAATTAAAAGGCCGCCCTTAAACTTTATTGCGATTTTCTGACGCGCAAATACCATTCGCAAAGCAATCTAACTTGTTTTCTTGTATAGCCTTTATCAACCATGCGCGAAATAAACTCTTCATGCTTTTTCTTGTCATCTTCGGAGGCTTTGGCATTAAAGGAGATTACCGGTAATAAATCTTCGGTATTGGTAAACATTTTTTTCTCAATAACGGATTTTAATTTTTCATAGCTATTCCAAACTGGGTTTTTACCTTGATTATTGGCTCTAGCTCTTAGTACAAAATTAACAACCTCGTTACGGAAGTCTTTTGGATTGGAAATCCCTGCAGGTTTTTCTATTTTTTCAAGTTCAAGATTTAGGGCTGACCTATCAAAAATTTCACCCGTATCAGAATCGCGATAGTCTTGGTCTTGAATCCAGAAATCTGCATAAGTGATATAGCGGTCAAAAATATTTTGTCCATATTCTGAATAAGATTCTAAGTAAGCCGTTTGTATTTCCTTCCCTATAAATTCAACATAACGGCTAGTTAAATGTTCTTTAAGAAAGTTAAGATATCTATCCTGCTGTTCTTGCGGGAATTGCTCCTGTTCTATCTGTCTTTCTAATACATAGAGCAAATGGACCGGGTTAGCAGCCACTTCAGAGTGATCAAAGTTGAATACCTTAGATAAGATCTTAAAGGCAAAACGAGTGGATATACCGCTCATGCCCTCATCAACACCCGCATAATCACGGTATTCTTGATAGGATTTTGCTTTAGGATCAGTATCTTTTAACGATTCGCCATTATAAACACGCATCTTAGAATAAAGATTTGAGTTTTGTGGTTCTTTTAAACGAGTTAATACTGAAAATTGCGCTAACATATCAAGAGTGCCGGGTGCGCAGGAGCTGTCTTTTAAAGACGAGTTATCAATTAACTTTTCATAAATACGTGTTTCTTCAGCAACACGTAAACAATAAGGTACTTTGACAATATTGATCCTATCAATAAAGGCTTCATTATTTTTATTGTTACGGAAAGTTTGCCATTCTGATTCATTTGAATGGGCGACAATAATTCCTTCAAAGGGAATAGCTGATAAGCCTTCTGTCGCATTATAGTTGCCTTCTTGTGTTGCAGTTAAAAGTGGGTGTAAAACTTTAATTGGTGCTTTAAACATTTCTACAAACTCGAGTAAACCACGGTTTGCACGGCATAAGCCGCCAGAATAGCTGTAAGCATCAGCATCATCTTGAGAAAACTCTTCTAGTTTACGTATATCAACCTTACCTACTAAAGAGGAGATATCTTGGTTATTTTCATCCCCAGGCTCCGTTTTCGCTAAAGCAATTTGTTTTAACCGAGAAGGTTTTACTTTAATAACTCTAAATTTAGAAATATCGCCATTAAATTCTTGTAAGCGTTTTACTGCCCAAGGCGACATTATGTAACGTAAATGGCGTTTAGGAATGCCAAAACGCTCTTCTAAAATTTCAGCATCTTCCTCTGCATTAAAAAGGGATAAAGGTGAGTCATAAACAGGAGAACCCTTAATCGCATAAAAAGGGACTTTTTCCATTAAATCTTTCAACTTTTCAGCTAAGGACGATTTACCGCCACCCACAGGACCTAATAGATATAAAATTTGCTTACGTTCTTCGAGTCCTTGAGAGGCGTGTTTTAAGAAGCCGACGATTTGCTCGATAGGCTCTTCCATACCAAAAAATTCGCGGAAAACAGGATAATGGGCAATCACTTTATTGGAAAAAAGTCTTGATAATACGGGGTCGTGGCGAGTATCAATCATTTCAGGTTCGCCAATTGCCATCAATAATCTTTCAGCAGGATTAGCATAGGCAGTCGGATCAGTGCGGCAAAGTTCTAGATATTCATCCAAACTCATTTCTTCCGCTTTATTATCGACAAAGCGTTTGGTGTAACCTGCTAAAAAGTCATTCGTATTCATCTAAATCCCCTTTTACTTATCAAATGGGAAGCATCCCTTCTATTTTTTTGCTTTTCGCTCGTAAAAGCGCGACACTATCTCTTTAATTTTATTATAGAACTGTAACACTGATTAAATATTAAAATCCCTTAAAAAAGTAATTTTTTTTTATTTTTCATGGAGCAAGGTTTATGCCAGAGACTATTTATCTTAAAAACTATAAAAAACCTTCTTTTTCTGTCAAGGCAGTAGAATTAGATTTTCAGCTCTATGATGACCATGCCCTTGTTATTAACAGAATGGAATTAGAACGAATAGCTGATGGTCCCCTATATCTTTACGGTGATGAGCTGGAGCTAGTCCGCCTGTTAATGAATGGGGAAGAAGTGTCTAAGGGTGTTTATCGTTTCGAAAAAGATGATTTAATCATAGATGAAGTGGACTCTAGTTTAGAGTTAGAAGTTCATACCCGTATCTACCCACAAAATAATACTAAATTATCAGGGCTTTATCGCTCTAATTCGCTTTTTTGTACTCAGTGTGAGGCTGAAGGTTTTAGACGAATTAGTTTTTACCCTGATAGACCCGATGTTTTAGCACCTTTTAAAACGCGTATCACCGCGGATAAAAAGAAATATCCCATTCTTTTATCCAATGGCAATTTAGTCGATGAAGGTGATTTGAATGATGGCCGTCATTGGGTCTTATGGGAAGATCCTTTCAAAAAACCATCTTATTTGTTTGCTTTAGTTGCGGGTAATCTTCGTTATATTCACGATAAATTTATTACCATGTCTGGCCGTGAAGTTGATTTATATATTTATGTTGAACCTGGTAATGAAGATAAATGTCAGCATGCCTTAGAATCTTTAAAAAAATCAATGCGCTGGGATGAAGAAGTTTATGGAAGAGAATATGATCTAGACCGTTTCATGATAGTTGCCGTATCTGATTTTAATATGGGAGCTATGGAAAATAAGGGCTTAAATATTTTTAATTCAAAATATATTTTAGCATCACCAGAGACAGCAACTGATCAAGATTATGCCGATATAGAAGGGGTTGTGGCTCATGAATATTTTCATAATTGGACGGGAAATCGAGTGACCTGTCGTGATTGGTTTCAATTATCTTTAAAAGAAGGGTTAACCGTTTTTCGTGATCAGGAATTTTCTCGTGATATGAATTCACGCGATGTAAATCGTATTCAGGATGTTAAACTGTTAAAAGCAAGCCAATTTCCTGAAGATGCTAGTGCTATGGCGCATCCCGTAAGACCTGAGTCTTATCAAGAAATCAATAATTTTTATACGGCCACTGTCTATAATAAGGGCGCTGAAGTTATTCGTATGCAACATACCCTTTTAGGCAGTGAAGGTTTTCGCCGTGGAATGGATCTTTATTTTGAAAGACATGATGGTCAGGCGGTCACCATCGATGATTTTGTCGCTGCAATGGAAGATGCAAACAAAATGGATTTGGGCCAATTTAAACGTTGGTATAGCCAAGCAGGCACGCCTGAAATTAAAGTAAAAACAGATTTTAAAGAGGGTGTCTTAAGTATACATATGGCACAATCTTGCAAGCCAACCCCAGAATGCAAAGATAAAAAACCTTTCCATATTCCTATTCATATTGCTCTTTTTGAGCCAAATGGTAAGCCTTTAGCGATAGAAAAAGATATTTTAGAATTGAAAGAAACAGTTCAAACTTTTGAATTTAAAAATTTAAAAGAAAAACCAGTACTTTCTTTACTCCGTGGTTTTTCATCCCCTGTTAAAATTCATTATGAGCGTAGTACAGAGGACTTGCTAACCTTATTGACCTATGAAACCGATGGTTTTGCCAAATGGGAGGCCTCTCAAATTCTAGCCTTAGCTTGCTTTAAAAGGTTTTTAAATGAGCCTTCTAACAACTGGAAATTACCTGAAACCTTAATAGAAGCCTATAAAGCAGTGTTAGCAGATAAACAGTTAGATGAGGCCTTAAAAGCGGAGTTATTAACGCCACCCAGTTTTGAGGAAGTTATTGCTGATTTGAAACTAATTGATGTAGATAAAATTGAAGATCTTAGAGAGTTTTATCGCCAATCTTTGGGAGACAGGCTTTTTGCAGAATTAAAAGAAACCTATCAATCACTCTGGCCGGATGATGAGGCGCTGCCCAAAGGCAAGCTTTATGGTAGAAGAAAATTACGTAATCTTTGCCTTTGGTTCATGATGAAAGCAAACGAAGATGCAAGTTTAGCTTTCTGCCAAAATCAATTTTCTAATGCCAAAACAATGACTGATCAAATTGCAAGCTTTGCTAATTTGGTCAATGTAAAAGAAGATTCAGTCAAAAATGAAGCAATCAACAATTTTTATCAGCAATGGAAAAGCAATGATTTGGTTTTAGATAAATGGTTTTCTATCCAGGCTCTTGCTGAAAAAGAAACAACCTTAGCTTTAGTTAAAGATTTATTAAATCATCCTGAATTTAGTTTTAAAAATCCCAATAAAGTAAGAGCTTTAATCGGGGCTTTTAGCCAAAATCCACGTCAATTCCATGCGAAAAATGGTGAGGGTTATGCTTTTTTAAGTTCAATACTTGAAAAGATGGATAAGATTAATCCACAAATTGCAGCTCGATTAGCTACCCCTTTTACTCGTTGGAGTCGCTATGATCTACCAAGACAAGATTTAATGAAAAAGGAATTAAAGATTTTAGCCTCCATGAATTTATCAAAAGATTTAGCTGAAGTGGTTGAAAAAAGCTTGCAACAAGAGGTTAATAAAGCATGATTAAGCGTTTTGCAGTTTTGGGAAGACCTATTTCACATAGCCTTTCCCCGTTAATTCACGAACATTTTGCTGCAAGCTTAGGATTTAAGTTAATTTACGAAAAAATAGAAGTAGATGAGCCTTCTTTTGCCAAAGTAGTCAAAGGTTTTTTTGCAAAAGGAGGTGTGGGTTTAAACATTACTCTTCCTTATAAAGAAAAGGCTTATGAACTAGCTGATGTTTGTTCGTCTCGTGCTGAAAAGGCAAAGGCTGCTAATACCCTGTGGTTTAAAGAAAATAAGCTTTATGCAGATAATACCGATGGTATGGGTTTAGTTCGTTCCCTTTCTTCAGCGCTTGATTTAAAAAGCTTAAATGTATTAATTTTAGGAGCTGGCGGCGCTTCCAGAGGTATTATTCAACCGCTTTTGGATGCTAGAGTCGCCCAAATTACTATCGCTAACCGCAGCGAAGAAAGGTTAGCAAAAATGGCAACGGATTTCCCTGAGTTAAGTTACCAGTCTCTTAGTCAATTAAACGGTCAATTCGACTTAATCCTTAATGCAACGCCTGGTTCTCTAAATAAAGAACAATTTAACTTACCCTCTTTTATTTTGAAGGACAAAACCTTTTGCTACGATCTTGCTTATCACTTAACTGAAAAAACCTCCTTCGTTAATTGGGCAGAAAAACATAATCTGATGGCACAAGACGGCTTAGGCATGCTAATTGAACAAGCGGCAGAAGCGTTTTATATCTGGCATAACCTAAGGCCTGAAACGGCAGGGTTAGAAGATATTTTGAAAAAACGGTAGCCTTGGTGCAGCGCAGCGTAACCAAGTTTTGAAGGGTGGTAAAGAAGGCTAACCTTGATTGCGCCTTTGGCTCCATCAAGGCTACATTATAATGCATCATTAAAAATAGGAACTTTAACGGTGCAGCCTTAGTGTAGCGAAGCGTAACCAAGGGTTTTCAATTTTTCTTAGTGAGTGAGGGACTATAGTTTTGCTCTAAGGCAGTAATAAAATCTCTAACGGTATGGATTTTATCGTCAGTACCTAAAAGTTCATCAGCATAACCATTTTTAACAAAAGCACGAATCGTTCTCCCTAGCTTCCCATTTCTTAATGCACCCAAATGCATGTGAAGGTCTTTCGCATTTTTATTCATTATAGCGTCACGAAAAGCATAAACAGCGGCTTCTTTCTCATCGAAACTATACTGAAAACATTTGAAAAAAGTGCTATGAAGATAAGGTTGTGGCTTATCTTCTACATTCTTTTTGCCTTCTTCAGAACGCGATATCAAATAAGCCGAAAGGCTAATGTTTAGTAGTCCCTCATTATTTAAAGGGGTATTAATATTGGGTGATTCATCTGTACTCTCGATGTTAGTAGTACAGGATGTATCTGTTGTTATTAGCGGTTCTCTAAGACGTTTAATTAGCTCATAGTATCCTGATTCTCTATAACTTTGTCTTTTCTTCGGTGGATCTAACTCAATTAAAGCCTCCGTATCACTAATCAAATTAGCTAGTGATTGGGCGTTCATGGATTCATCAGGGGGCAATGGATTTAAATCATCTATATTACCCTGTTTAGGTTCGTATTCACGATAAAGAGTCTGGATATTCTCTGCGTGAATGTAAATAATATCTCGTATCATTTCCAGCCAGGGTAAAAAAAATTTCTTTTCCCAATGTTGATGGCGCTCAGGATAAAATAGAGCATTTAAAAAGCCATTCCCATAATCGGAGTTCATTCTTGTAAAAGGGTTAAGTTTGCTCTTCAGAAACGTTTCAGCCCATTCTTTTGCTGATATTTGATCATAATCAGGATAATGGAATTCCAGTAAATCAACATTAACAAACTTAAATAGCCATATAGCCCATTCTTGTTCATCGTCAAATTTAAACAATTGCTCAGCAATTCTTGCCAAGCTTTTTCGGTAATTATCATCAAAACCCGCTCGCCAAGCTTCAATTCCAGAAAGACTTAGCCTATTAGATTTTTTAGGGGCATAGAGAGTGCCATATTGTTTTGTAAGCATGTAAATAGGAAATTAATAAGAATGCTTATATAATACCATAATTGTTCTTTTTGTAAACAGTTATTTAAAGAACTCTTCAACTTGATTGGCAGCAGCCAAGGTATCTTCATAACCTAAATCGATTAATTTACGAGTAAAACCCTTTTCAAATAATAAAAAGCTAAGTAAATCACCGGAATGATTTTTTGCACCTAATAAATTTAAAAGTATACGAAGCAAAGCTGGCATCGTTTGACTTTCTTCTTGCGCTATTACTGCGGCATCAAGGCTTGGTCTTAAATGCAAAGTTTCTATCGGACGCCAAGGAGAACGTCTTTTTTTCCAGATGGATAAGAGTTGAGCTATCTCATTCATATGGTTCACTGTTTCAATGTCTCTATCAAGATTATCTAAAAAGAGACCGTTTAACATCGAACCTAAAATGTGAGCAAAACCAATACCACCATTTCTAAAAAGTTCTGGATCTTGAAAAGCAGCGACATGGCGCGTACCGAGAATTAAAATTTTTTCGACTTCGAAGCGGATGGCGCCTCTGAGAGGGGCAATCAACCCCATGCTACCATCGCCATAGTGGAAGCCGTCAATATTTACAGGTGGAAAGAATAAGGGTAGGGCGCTGGATGCTAAAATATGCTCCATTTGCAAATTGGTTCTTAGGCTTGCATGGCGTGGATAATGCCAATCTTCAAAAACAGGCGTTTCATAATGATAAAAAGAAATAGTTTGTTGAGTTTCATAGCAATGGCTAATGACTTCAACTGCTTTTAATTTTTGCTCCACAATGTTATTACCAATTAAGCTGAAATCGATATTTTTTTGAATGTATTCAGCTAGAGGGGAGGTATCAAGTAAATGATCGCTTTGTCGCTGTTTTATCAGAACATTACTTATATTTCTTAATACGGATTTACTTAATTCATAGTTAGAGGCATTGAAAATGTCGTGACAGTGAATTTCAGACCACATTGCCTCTAATTTTTCGATGCCATAAAGAAAATCATGTGCGTTTTCAGCAAGAACCGCTGTATTAATACTACCAACAGAGACGCCGCTTATAACTTCAAAGGGAATGGTTCTTGTTTGCAATATATGGCCAATAGCCTTTAAGACGCCTGCCTGATAGGCACCTCTTGCTCCTCCTCCGGCTAAATATAGGGCAATTTTTGCCATAACTTATTCTTTCTTCAGTAAATTATAAATTAAATATAGTGTATCCCTGCTTTCCTGCATAAGTAAATGAAAATATATTTTGTTTATTATGTTGCATGTCAGATCTATTTTACGCCTATTTGATATTATCTTTGGCACGTGCGGATATACTGTTATGGCTGCTTCTTTAAATGAAATAGCAGTCACTCTTTTCAAATAAAAAATTCCCCCCTTATATAAAGCCCTTCAAAATCGGTAGCTCAGGTTAATTATGTTTTAAAATCATTAGATAACTTATTGAAAAAACTCATTTGAGATGGTTTTTTAAATTGCTTTTAAGGGTAATTTATTATAGCTTTTGCTAAATTTTGATATTCGGATAATCCCTTGAAAACCAATCCAATCACGCTTTTTCGCGAGCAACCCAAAGCATTTCGCATGGTATTTTTACTCGAAATATGGGAGCGCTTTGGTTTTTATACTATGCAAGGTATTTTAACCCTGTATTTTATTCGTTTTCTGGGCTTAGAAGAAAAAGACGCATTTTATACTTTTGGTGCTTTTTCAGCCATTGTTTATGGGCTTATTGTTGTTGGTGGCTTTTTAGGAGACAAAGTTTTAGGGCCAAAGCGCACAATTGTTTTAGGTTTAGTTACCTTGGCTGCAGGTTATCTTGCTCTTGCTCTAAGTGATAAAAATACAGTTTATTATGCTTTAGGCCTAATTTGTATTGGAAATGGTGTTTTTAAGGCCAATCCTGCCAATCTTTTATCTAAATGCTATGAAAAAACAGACCCACGTCTACATGGTGGTTTTACTCTCTATTATATGTCCATTAATATAGGCTCCATTTTTGCCATGTTTTTTGGTCCAACTGTTGCTAAATACTACGGTTATTTTTACGCTTATTTCCTTAGTTCTATTGGCTTAATGCTTGGGTTGGCTAATTTTTATTGGCAAAAAAAACTCGTTAAAGATATTAATAATGAGGCAGACTTAAAAAAGATAAGCCTTGCTCTCTGGCTTTTAATTATTGCAGGGCTTTTTATTGCCGCTCTTGCTGCATCTTATCTTTTAAAAGAAATTTTAATTGCTAAAAGGCTTCTTCTTGTCATTAGCTGTATTGTTTTAACTATCTATAGTTTTCACATGTTAAAAGAAGATAGGCATACGCGTAAATTGATGTTAGTAGCACTTGTTTTGATGCTCGAAGCTATTTTGTTTTTTACTTTGTACCAGCAAATGTATACGTCGCTCAATTTATTTGGTATTAACAACGTAAGACCAAACCTTTTAGGTATTCCTATCGATCCGCAAAGCTTTCAGGGGTTAAATCCAATATGGATTGTTATTATGAGCCCTGTCATTGCTACCTTTTATAAAAAAATGCAATTAAAAGGTTATCATTTTTCCATTGCTTATAAATTTGCAGCTGGTATGCTTTTTTGTGGTTTAAGTTTTGCTATTCTCTATTTTTCACGTTTTATGCATGATAGTCAGGGGATGGTTTCCCCTTGGTGGATGATAACAAGCTATTTTTTTCAAAGTATCAGCGAATTACTTGTTTCTGCTTTAGGCGTGGCCATGGTTGCCGAATTAGTACCTTTGAGAATTACAGGTTTTGTAATGGGTATGTGGTTTTTAACATCATCTATTGCCGGATTTACGGGGGCTTTTGTTGCTTCAATGGCGGCTTTACCTAAAAATTTAGATTTAGGCCTTAATTCTTTAATGATTTATACCAGTTTTTTTGCAAAGATTGGCTTAGTTACGATAGCGGTGGGTATTGTCATGGCGCTAACTGCAGGGTTTTTAAATCGATATATAAACAAAGGTAATTGATTATAGATTACTATTTTGTATCGTATTATTGGGTCTTTATATATCCTATAAACCTAAAATCTCTTTCACAAAAGGAATAGTAATTTTACGTTGAGCTGCTAGCGATGCTTTATCTAACCTATCAAGCAAATGGTAGAGTTCGTGCATGCCTCTTGTTGTCCTTTTAATTAGAAATTCACTGACACTAGAAGGAAGAGCAAATCCACGTGAGCGAGCATGGGCTTCTAGCGCGCTAATTTTAAATTCATCACTAAGTTCTTGTAATTCGACAATTAAGGCCGTACTTAATCTTGATTGTAAATCAGGAAGGATAAGTTCTAAGCTTGCAAGGGGTAGCTTAGAGCTAATAAGTAAAATTGATTTATTTGCATCACGAATACGATTGTAGAGATGAAATAAAGCTTCTTCCCAAGCCCTATCTCCCGCAATAGCATCAATATCATCAATAGCAATTAAATCTTGCTCACCTAAGTCATCGATGCAATTAGGATTATAATCTTTTAATAGCATTAAGGGTAAATAAATAGATATTTTAGAATTTAAATAATTGCAGCAAGCTTGTAAAAGGTGTGATTTCCCTCTACCCGAATCGCCCCAAAGGAAGAAAAAGCTAGGTTCAAAATGATTTAAACTTTGCAATAATTCTTGTTCTAAAAATTGATTAGAACCCCAGCAAAAATTGGCTAAATTGGCCTCGTCATTAAGTTGAATAGCAAGCGCTAATTGTTGGTTCATTTTACAAAGTTACTCATAGCAAAGGCTTTTCTACCCCAGGTCCAGGCATAATCTATATAAGTAAGTGTGGTAGTGACAGCTGTAATAATAATAAGGCTTGATCTAACTAAGGGTGAAAATTTAATAAAAGCCATTTCGAAAAGGCATAAAGTAATAAGTGCTAATTGGAAAGTGGTATTAACTTTTGAGAGAAAAGTTGGTTCAAAATCAAGTTTTTTCTGAACAAAGCAATACCACGCAATAACCCCTATAGAAATAGTTAAATCGCGCATAAAAACCAAAATAACAAGCCACCAAGGTAATTGCTCTAATAAGGCTAAGGCAATAAAGCTTGATACGACCAGTAATTTATCAGCTAAGGGATCAATAAAAGAACCTAAAAAGCTTTGCCAATTAAAATGCCGTGCAAGCCATCCATCAAGACCATCAGTAAAACCTGCGAGCATAAATATATAAAAGGCTTTAGGATAGTCTTGCCCCGCTAAAAAAAGCAAAAAGGGCACTATCAGAATAAAGCGAAATAATGTAAGTATGTTAGGTATCTGTTTTAATAGCATATTGGCAAAAATAGTTATTTTTCTTCATTTTTACGGTAAATAATAGCGGTATTGCCGATTAATTGCACCAGCTCAGCACCTAAGTTTTGGCATAATTCATCAGCCATTCTAATTCTATCTTCTTTAACTGTACCATTCATTTTAACTTTGATTAGCTCATGAGCTAATAGAGCAACATTTGTTTCTTCAGTGACCGCTTCAGTTAAGCCTTTGCTGCCTAAAAGAACAATTGGCTTAAGATGATGAGCTTGTGCTTTTAAGTTTTGTTTTAATGTTTTATCCATTGGTTTTTTATACCTTTTTAATAAAATGTTAAATTATTGCACGTTTGGCTGGGAATAGGTAGTAAAATTCAGTATGATAAAGCTATTTACTCTATTTTAAAATTATGCCACGTTCTAAAAGCAGTAGCCGCTGGTTACAAGAGCATTTTGATGATGTTTATGTAAAACAAGCAAAGCAAGAAGGCTATCGTAGCCGTGCTGTCTATAAATTGAAAGAAATCGATGAGAAAGAGCGTTTGCTTTATCCTGGAATAACTGTGGTTGATTTGGGGGCTGCTCCTGGCGGTTGGACTCAGTATGTATCCAAAAAATTAGATGGGCGTGGTACGATAATTGCCTTAGATATTTTAGCTATGGATCCACTACCTGATGTGACTTTTATTCAAGGTGATTTTCGTGAAGACTCCGTACTAGAGGAATTGATGAAAGTGGTGCCTTCAGAAGGAATAGACTTGCTTTTATCAGATATGGCCCCAAATATGAGTGGAACCGCGGTAATTGATATTCCTAAAGCAATGTATTTAGCTGAGCTTGCCTTTGATTTTGCGAGTAAAATGCTGAAACCGAATGGTGCCATGTTAATGAAAATATTTCATGGTGCAGGTTTTGATGAGTTAATAAAAGAAGCGCGCAAACATTTCAAAAGAGTAGTTGTGCGCAAACCCGATGCATCACGTCCTCGCTCAAGAGAGACCTATTTACTTGCAACGGGCTATAATTAAAAGGTTAGTAATAAAAACAATTTATCGCTTTTCAGCTTCGGCTGAATGTAGTAATTTAATTGCTCTAACGCCGTAGAAATACGCAGAATTGAGGTTAGTACTTTGAACGACATGGTGAAAAATTTATTCCTCTGGCTAATTATAGCCATTGTATTGGTTTCGGTCTTTTCTAATTTTGGCCCCCGCCATAATGCAGCCGAAAAATTATCCTATAGTCAGTTTCTGAAAGAAGTCGATCAGGGGCTGATTAATGCTGTTACTATCGAAGATAATAAAGTGATTAAAGGCACCACTAAAAATAATCATCGCTTTGTTACTTACATGCCAATGCAAGATGACGCGCTTTTAGGTGAGCTACTTAAATCGAAAGTGGATGTCAGTGGTCAAGAAAAACAGCAAGAAAGCTTTCTCTTACATATTTTTATAAATTGGTTCCCCATGTTGCTTCTTATCGGAGTCTGGGTTTTCTTTATGCGCCAGATGCAAGGTGGTGGCGGTCGCGGAGCAATGTCTTTTGGTCGTTCACGCGCAAGACTTTTGGGTGAAGACCAAGTCAAAGTTACTTTTGCTGATGTGGCCGGGGTTGATGAAGCTAAACACGAAGTCAAAGAATTGGTTGATTTTTTACGCGATCCTTCTAAGTTCCAAAATTTAGGTGGACGAATTCCAAGAGGTGTTCTTCTTGTTGGACCTCCAGGTACAGGTAAAACCTTATTAGCAAAAGCGGTTGCTGGTGAAGCTAAGGTTCCTTTCTTTACTATATCAGGTTCTGATTTCGTAGAAATGTTTGTTGGTGTGGGTGCCTCTCGTGTTCGCGATATGTTTGAACAAGCTAAAAAGCATGCTCCTTGCATTATTTTCATCGATGAAATTGATGCCGTTGGGCGCCATCGTGGTGCGGGTTTAGGTGGCGGACATGATGAACGTGAACAAACGCTTAACCAATTACTGGTAGAAATGGATGGTTTTGAAGGTAATGAAGGGGTGATTGTTGTTTCTGCAACCAATAGACCCGATGTTTTAGATCCAGCTTTATTACGTCCTGGCCGTTTTGATAGGCAAGTCGTTGTGCCTTTACCGGATATAAGAGGGCGTGAACAAATTCTTAAAGTTCATTTAAATAAAGTGCCTTTAGATAAAAATGCAGAAGTCTTACCTATCGCACGTGGTACACCAGGTTTTTCTGGTGCGGACTTAGCTAATTTAGTCAATGAAGCTGCTCTTTTTGCTGCTCGAGAAAATAAGCGCAAAGTGGGTATGGTTGAATTAGATAAAGCTAAAGACAAAATTATGATGGGTGCAGAACGCCGCTCTATGGTTATGGATGAAAATGAGAAAAAATTAACTGCTTATCATGAAGCGGGACATGCCATCGTTGGGTTGATGGTTCCTGAACATGATCCAGTCTATAAAGTAACGATTATCCCTCGCGGTCGTGCACTTGGGGTTACCATGTTTTTACCGGAGCAAGATAGATATAGCCATAGCAAAAGACGCTTAGAAAGCCAATTATCTAGTCTTTTCGGTGGGCGTATTGCTGAAGAACTTATTTTTGGTGATGACAGTGTAACAACAGGGGCTTCTAATGACATCATGAGAGCAACTGAGATTGCTCGTAAAATGGTAACAAGTTGGGGCTTATCTACGCTTGGTCCACTGACCTTTGGTGAAGAGGAAAGTGAAGTCTTTTTAGGGCGCTCGGTTAATCAACAGAAAGAAATTTCTGATAGAACTGCCCAAAAAATTGATGAGGAAGTCACTTCAATTATTGATAGAAACTATAAAAGAGCTAGAGACATTCTTGAATCTAATATGGATAAACTCCATCTTATGGCCGAGAGCTTAATTAAATATGAAACCATTGATACTAAGCAAATCCTGCAAATCATGGAAGGTCAACACCCAAGCCCTCCCGAGGGATGGGATGCTCTAAAAGCAGAAGACAAAAAAGGTGATGGAAATTCTGTATCAAAATCGGTGAAAAAAGAACATCTCGATAAACCTGCTGGTGAACATTAAATCGGCTGATATTTAAACCTCTTTTAGCTCATTGATATTAAGCTGCTTAATCTTAAGTAGCTTATTTTTTTTTATTGAGACGATTTGTGAATACTGAACAATTTAAACTCTGGTGTAAAACATACCCAAACTCGTACTCCGAGCTCAAAATGCCCCTAATTATGGGTATTTTAAATTGTACGCCAGATTCCTTTTCTGATGGAGGTTGTTTTAATAGTATTGATAAGGCATTGAATCATAGTCGGCAAATGCTTGCTGACGGGGTTGACCTTATTGATATCGGTGGTGAATCTTCCAAACCAGGTGCTTTACCTATTTCGACTAAAGATGAAATAGCACGTGTAATACCTATAATTAAGGTTATTCGAGAGGAATCTGATATTGCGATTTCAATTGATACAACAAAAGCTGAAGTGATGAAGGCCGCTTTTGAGGCGGGGGCTTCGATGATTAATGATATCAGCGCCTTAAATACCCCGAAAACGTTAGAGCTTGCAGCAAATTTACAAGTTCCGATTTGTCTTATGCATATGAAAGGTAAGCCTCAAACAATGCAGATAAATCCGCAGTATGAACAAGATGTTATTGACGAAATTAACCATTTTTTTACGCTTAAAATTAATCAATGCCTTGATGCAGGCATTGATTTTGCTAATCTTATTCTTGACCCAGGGTTTGGATTTGGCAAAACTGTGGAACAAAATATGCGTATAATTAAAGAACTGAATCAATTTCATAAGCATAAATTACCCTTAATGCTTGGTGTATCGCGTAAAAGTACAATAGGCGCC
>JAIUOG010000172.1 GCA_020161725.1 Pseudomonadota bacterium | reverse complement strand
AGGGAAGGACCTATAAAATGCTAAATCAAATTTTAACGGAATTTATTGATAGCTTACATGCGAAATTATGTTATCAACTTTTTATTACCCCTATTCATTTACCTGTTGAAAAAGAATATCGAGAGTTTGCTCGACTTGCTTGTGAAAATTTTTTAGCGTTGCGAACAGATGTTTCTATCGAAGAAAAACCAAAACCCTATGTTATTCATCATTTTGCACAAAAAGACCCAGCGGCAAAAAAAGTCCTTATTACTCATGGCTGGCTCTCAAGAGCGGCCTATATGGTTAAATTTATCAAAGCGCTCCATCAGCAAGGTTATGATGTCTATGCTATCGATTTTCCAGCACATGGCGAGGCAGAGGGTAGACAACTTTCTTGGATAGATGCTGTTCATATCATAAAGGAAGTTATTAATCAGAAAGGGCCTTTTTACGCTCTGATAGGCCATTCTTTTGGCGGTTCAATGTTACTGAATACCGTTAATTTATCAGAAAAAATACCTGAAATGAAACTGAAGTATCAACCTGCACGCATGGTTTTATTAGCATCGCCAACACGCATGCATTCTCCAGTACAGAAATTAGCAAAAAAATTAAGACTCAATAGTAAAAGTTATTTATATCTTCGTTCTTTATTTTGTGAAAAAACAGCTGTTGATATTAAGTTTCTCAATTTAAAGCATTTTTCTAATCATCCTCAAACAACAATTCTTTGTATTCATGGCGATAAAGATGATACTGTTCCTCCATCTGAATCCTTAGCTTTATGTAGCCGTTATTCTAATGCCTCATTTTTTTTATTACCGAATATTAATCATGTTGATATTTTGATGGATGAACGTGTTGAAAAACAGGTTTGCAAATTTTTAGCTTAATAAGGAATGTAATGAATAGCTTTGATTTAATCATCTTAGGCGCAGGAAGTGGTGGTGTTGCAACCGCCATACGTGCAGCAAAATATGGCGCCAAAGTAGCCATTATCGAGAAAAAAGACATCGGTGGAACCTGCGTTAATCTAGGTTGTGTCCCCAAAAAAGTGATGTTTAATACCTCTTTAATTGCTGAAACCCTGGAGTTAGCCCTTGATTATGGTTTTGAAATTGAAAAACCTAAATTTGATTGGCAATCACTTATATCTAAACGACAAGCTTATATAGAAAAGCTAAGACAAGCTTATCAAAAAAAACTAAGAGAACATCAAATTAATTATATTGAAGGCCGAGGTCAGTTTGTTGATGACCATACCATCGAAGTAAATAATGATAAATATCAAGCTAAACACATTTTAATTGCAACAGGCAGCGAACCTTTTATGCCTAACGATATAAAAGGGACTGAACTTGCCCTTGATTCAAATGGTTTTTTTTCGCTTAAATCCTTGCCTAAAAAGGTAGCTATTATTGGCGCTGGTTACATAGGTGTTGAATTAGCTGGTA
This sequence comes from Pseudomonadota bacterium, assembly GCA_020161725.1. GTDB lineage: Bacteria > Pseudomonadota > Gammaproteobacteria > Legionellales > Legionellaceae > Tatlockia. Next base: position 2,018 of record JAIUOG010000172.1, on the reverse strand, counting down.
TCTTGCATCATTTAGGCAGTGAAATACATCTCTTAGTTAAGGGCGAAGAAATATTAAATGGTTTTGATACGCTGTTAAGTGATAAGCTTCTTAATATTATGTCGAACCAGGGTATTTTTATTCATAAAAATCATCATGCAAAGGAAATAATAGCGGAAGCAAATGGTAAAAAAGCTATTCTATGTAAAAAAGGTACATCTATTGATAACTTAGATGCCGTTATTATCGCAATTGGCAGAAGGCCCCGCTCAGATCAATTAAATATTGAAAGTACTTCAGTTAAACTAGATGATAAGGGCTATATAGAAGTAGATGAATTTCAAAATACCTCAGCTCCAAGCATTTATGCCTTAGGTGATATTACGAGAGCAAAAGCTTTAACCCCGGTTGCTATTGCTGCTGGCAGAAAATTAGCCGATAGATTATTTGGTGGCCATAAAGAGGCTAAGCTTGATTATGACAATATTGCATCGGTAGTCTTTAGCCATCCGCCAATTGGTACTGTTGGCCTAAGTGAAGCAGAGGCTTTGAAAAAATATGGTCAGAATCAAATAAAAATTTATAAAACGCAATTTACGCCTATGCAAATGGCCTTAAGTGATAAAAAAATAGAAACTGCAATGAAAATAATTACCCTTGGCAAAGATGAAAAAATAATTGGTCTTCATATTATTGGTAATGCGGCAGATGAAATGCTGCAAGGTTTTGCTGTAGCTGTTAAAATGGGGGCTTGTAAATCTGATTTTGATAATACAATTGCTATCCATCCAACAAGTTCAGAAGAATTGGTAACCATGATTTAAATGAATATTCGTCCCTTTGCAAATAAAGCACCTCTTTTAGGGCAGCGCGTTTATATTGATCCAAAAGCGATTGTGATTGGTGAGGTTAATCTTTCTGATGATGTTTCAGTTTGGCCAATGGCAGTGATTCGAGGTGATGTTAATTCGATTGAAATTGGTAAATCCACTAACATCCAAGATGCAGCTATCTTACATGTTAGCCATGCAGGTCCCATGGTGGCAAATGGCGCACCTTTAATTTTGGGACAGGGTGTAACAGTAGGTCATCAAGCCGTTTTACATGGATGCACTATAGATGATTATTGTCTGATTGGCATGGGTAGTCTGATTTTAGATGCGGTCCATGTAAATCACCACGTGATAATAGGTGCAGGCAGTGTCGTTACCCCGGGTAAAATTCTGGATAGCGGGTATTTGTATTTAGGAAATCCTGCCCGAGCAGTACGCAAATTAACCCCTAAAGAACTGGAACAATTGGAATATTCTGCGCAGCATTATGTTAGATTAAAGAATGTCTATTTAAATAACCAGTAGATTGGCCAGGTACCACCACCTTCATCATCCAGAGCGGGTCTTTTGCGTGAACCATAGATCCTAGAAGGCCACTGGGTTGCTTCTCGCAATGACAAACAAATTACGAACTATCATTACGAGGAGCAGGCGACGAATGTAGCCGTATTACGCTGCGCTAATACGGCTACGATTTAGCAACCGTTTTCTATCCGTAAATAGTATCCCGCTTTGCCTGATTTAATTGTTCATATATATTTTTTGCTGGGACGAAATGAGGGAATTGAGTCACTAATCGCTGCAAAATCATAAGAGATAATGCCTCATCACCTCTATTCCACTCGCTCATTGCATCAAAATATACTCTATCAGGAGACTGTTCAGTTAGCACAGGGACCTTATTGATAAAAACAGGCTCTATGAAACTGACTTTTCCTTGAGCTGCTTCCATTCTTTGTAATAATTTGCGAGCCTCTGCGCTGCCATTATCACTGGCCTGCTTTAATAACTGCTTACCTTTATCAGGAAGTCTCTCACCAGAAAGCCCTTCTATATAGTAAGTGCCTAATTGATATTGGGCATAAGCATTTTGCCTATCAGCCAGCTTTTGATAAATACTTGCTGACATTTTAGGATCCTTAGTCACCCCCAAACCATAATGATACATTCTTGCCAAAGCCAGCATTGCCTTTTCATTCCCCAAAT
>JAIUOG010000171.1 GCA_020161725.1 Pseudomonadota bacterium | reverse complement strand
CCCAAATCGGGCAGACCATAAGAGGCATTGGCAACGCCTGCCCCTGATAAATAAATTGCCTTAGCGCCTGCTTCTTTGGCAAGCATTGCTGAATAAGCGTTAATAGTGCCAAGCACTTGCAGTGGTTTTTCTTCTTTCACAAGATTACGAAAAAGCTGTCCTGCGGAATAAGACATCAACTTCACTCCCTGAAATTTTTAGATATTTTAAAAGATATAAATCATATACCCAAGTTCCCTTAAAATGCTAGTTTTAAAAAACCTATAGACTATACCCAAGCTTTTTGAAAGAACTTGGGTATATACCCAGGATATGTAAAGATGCTATTTTCGCTAGTAATTTTCTTAATAAAATCATTCAATTAAAAGAGACAATTTGTTATTATAACAAAAAAAGAGCACTAATTATTTTTATTAATCAAAAAGCACTGCCAAGTATAAAGTAAAAATACCAAAATGTTTTTTTTTTGTACTATACTATACATCTAATTACTGTTTATCTAAATTAATAAAAAGATCTGACTATGCCATCACTGAAAAAGTTGCAAGAAGGACGTAAAGGGTTTGCAGTACTAATGGAATTGTTGAAGCTTCCCACCCTATCGAGGAGCGTGGAAGGTTATGAGAATTTAACTTCACAAACTTCTCATATTGAGCTGCCTCAAGCCAAAATTGAACTTTATAATGAAAATATAGATAAGCTAAGATTAGCTTTAATGGATTTAGTTTCTATTTTTCTCGATAATGTAAAAATAAAAATAAATAAACTTCCTAGCAGATATGAAAATGATGAAACTTTAGAAGTTCTTTGGAAATCTAGTTTTTCTCCCCGCAAAAAATTTGATATAACTGATTTAACTTATCAAGCGCTTGAACTTGCTACTCAATTTTCTGCACAAGATCTTCTTATTAATTTGAATAAAATATGGAAATCTTTTAGTTCTTCACAAAAAGGGTATTATCTTTTAATTCTTTGGCAACTTGAAGCTTTAGCAATAATGCCAAGTGCTGAGATAAGAGAAGGTATGTTAGTTTTAGCTAAGGAAGCAGAAGTCTCTCACAAAAGTATAACCCCTGGTTTTTATCAAGCATTAGAAAAAAAACTGCCTTATGAGCAATTATATTTACCTGAAATTAAACAAGAATTAGAACAAACTATTCCATTTGAGGATTTGGTAAACACTGCTATTCAATTGGAAGAAGAAAACATTGATAATAGCGAAGAAATAAAAAAAATTGCAACTGATTTACAACTATTAACCATACAATTCTATCAATCTTTAGGAATACAGGAACTTAACAAAGACAATCTAGAAAGTAAAAGTAAAAGTAAAAGTAAAAGTAAAAGTAAAAGTAAAAGTAAAAGTAAAAGTAAAATAGTAAATCCCAATCTTACAATGATTGTCCAGCATTACAATAAATTAAGTAGTTATTTTACTTCTCTTGCCCTTAAAGATAAAAAGATAAAAAAAACTGAGCAGGTACTGAAATTTTTAATGAAACTCGCCCAGCAATTATGCACACCAAACTATCCTGACTTGAATCACCTTAATCTGATAGGCTCCATCTTTCTTAAAGATGCTATTTTTAGACTAATAAAACACGATTCTACTCCAACTATTGTTATAACTGATGAATCGGATAAAACAAAAACAGTATTAATTGAATTTGATAGTGAAACTAATCAGCAGTTAAAGGAACTCTTAGCTTTAATATCTCTAGAGGAAGGTAATGAAGCTTTCTATCAATTTCTAGAGAGAAATAAGTCAGCGATGTATTTTACTGGAGCCTTAAAAAATAATTTAATTTTCTATCCTGCTATCTCTAAAGTAAAAAAACTAAAAGAATCTGATAGAACTAAAGGCTCATTATTATTGCAAATATGGCCAAGAAAAATACTTACATTAATGACACAAAGCATTTTTCAAACTAACTTAGGCAGTTTTTTAAATCACTTTCAATCTTCTGAAGAGGCAAACTTTCAACGATGGTCATTCGAAATGAATCCTTCTCGAAGAAGAAGTGTACCAAGACCTCTAAATAATTTAATAGCTACGAGCTCCTCAGCACCTGTATCCCCCTCCTCATCTCTAGAGCTTGGTCCAATTCAAGAATTTTCATCAGCACCACCAACATTACAACAGCTTTCCCCACCGGAAACATCGCAATCAGGTGATTCACCCAGTTCAAGAGAACTACATTCAGTATTTAAACAAAAACCCAAGGAAGAAGAGAGTGAAGATGATTCTATCGACTTGACAGCTGATCCTGGAAATTGATATTTTCACTTGAGTTTTTAGTTAATTTTAATGGATTCTTATGGCTTTTTTTTCTAGTTTTAGCTTTAAAATTTTATTTTTTTTCAGCTATATCAGTTCAATTAGTTATACCCATTTAAGAGGTAAAGTAAAGCTTAACTTTCTACGCCAATTAACTGATCATTCTAGTTTAATGGCCCCCATTAATGCCATTATGTACCTATTTTCGGCTGTTCCACGAACCGCCTATCTTGATTTACAAACCTTTCCTGAATTAAAAATCTTACGTGACAATTGGGAAATCATTCGTGAAGAAGCCTTAAATTTATATAACGAAGGTTATATTTCTTCTTCTGATAAACATGATGACATAGGGTTTAATTCTTTTTTTAGACGGGGTTGGAAGCGTTTTTATTTAAAATGGTATCAAGACCCATTGAGTTCAGCAGAAAATTTATGCCCTAAAACAATTGAGCTCATTAAACAAGTTCCTAATATTAATGCGGCCATGTTTACTTTATTACCCAAAGGGAGCTTTTTATTTCCTCATAGAGACCCCTATGCAGGTTCTTTAAGATATCATTTAGGTTTAGTTACCCCTAATTCAGAAGAATGCCGTATTTTTGTTGATGGCCAATCTTATTATTGGCAAGATGGAAAGGATGTGCTGTTTGATGAAACCTTTGTGCATTATGCTGAAAATAAAACGGAAACGGATAGAATTATTCTATTCTGCGACGTTAAAAGACCCTTAACTAATCGATTAGCAAACGCATTTAATGATTTTTTCAGTAGAACGGTCATGAAAGCCGCTTCAAGTAAAAACCTACCTACAGAAAAAGTCGGCGTTATTAATCGACTTTTCAAATATTTATATCAAATCAGATTAGTAGGTAAAAATTTAAAAAAATATAACCGAAAACTTTATTATTTCGTTAAATACAGTTTGTTTATTGCTACTCTTTTATATTTTATTTTTTAATGGGCTAAACCTACAGAAGAGCTATTTTCACTGTTCTTCTGTATTTTAATTTGTTCTATTAAATCGCCTAGGGTTATATTCTCTAAATTAATATTGTTAAGATGCATTTTTAATTCTTTGATATCTTGCTCACTAAGCACTGTTAAAACCTTCTCTTTTAATATGGGTTGTCGAAATATATTGGTCATTGCATGCATTGCTGCATAGCCTCCCGTAATAAATTCTAAAACAAAGGGGGCCCCCTCATTTTCTATAAGCTGATTGATTTTTTTAAGTGATATATAAATAAAGAAAATCATTAGAATAAGATAAATTGTGGTTATTTTAGGACCCGAG
>JAIUOG010000170.1 GCA_020161725.1 Pseudomonadota bacterium | reverse complement strand
TGAAGTGAAAGAGCTTCGTTTTCTTTAACGGTTCCAGAAAAGCAAGGATATACAATAAATAATCCGGTCTCAGTTTTTAAAACACATCCTTGCTTAGTGAATAATGCTGAAGATACTTGCTCAGTATACAGAAGCTGTTGAGCAATATGCTCGCTAAATTCAATAGAGGAAATAATTTCTGCAACGGTGACTTTATAATCCCGCGCATAAGCTTTGTCATCAATCTTTTTTATAATGTATTGAGTTGCATGGCTTACTGCAAGATAGGTTTCATTAACATCGCCACCACTAATTTTTTGAACGGTGTCTGATTTAATATTGAGGCTAAAGAAATCATTAAGCTGTTTTAGTTCCTCTAATGTGAGCATTATTAAGCATCCTATCCTCTTTCCTTTATGAAATCATAACTCTTTTTGTTGGAATATTTGCATTTCCAATAAAAAAAATATTTTTTTCTATTTACTCCCAATAACTTGCAAAAAAAACGGAGATAGTGAATGCTTTCCTTTTTAGGGATCGTGATTTAAATCTAGGATGTTTATGAATCGTACATTGACCTTTACGGCCTGTCTAATCTCGGTTTGTTTAATTGGCTATCTCTTAATTATCGGTAAAACGCTAATTATTCCCTTAGTTATCGCTATTTTTATTTGGCATTTGTTGAATACTATCAATGAAGCTGTAAGACGCATTCCAATTGTTGAAGAAAAATTTCCTGAGTGGTTTACCATGCTAGTGGCCATCCTTATACTGGCTTTTTTAGTGCGCATGCTAATCGATATTATTAGTAATAATGTGAATGAGGTTATTGCAGCAGCACCTCGTTACCAAGAAAATTTAACAAGAATTGCTAATGTCGTTGATGCGCGTTTTCATATCTTTAAAGCACTAGCCTCTGTTGATGATTTTATTAAAGGGCTAAGTGTGCAAGGTATTGTGGTGGGTGTATATTCGGTGTTTACGCTGATTACAGGTTCTGCCGTATTAATTTCTCTCTATGTTGGTTTCCTATTTGTAGAGCAGCATTTTTTTAGACAAAAACTAAATGTCCTTTTCCCTCAAAAAGAACATCGCTTTTTAGTCGATAATATTTTAGGGCATATTGTTCGTGATACGCAAACCTACCTTGGCATTAAAACCCTTTTAAGCCTGATTGTATCTGTTTTAAGCTGGATAATTATGAAAGTAGTTGGTTTAGATTTCGCTGAATTCTGGGCCTTGTTAATTTTCTTCTTAAATTTTATTCCCAATATAGGTGCTATTGTAGCGACTGCTTTTCCAGCACTTCTAGCCTTAATCCAATTTCAAAGCTGGTGGCCATTTATTATTATTACTTCAGCTATTGTCCTTATCGAATTTGTCGTAGGTAACTTAGCAGAGCCTCGTTTTTTGGGCAAATCTTTAAATCTAAGTCCCCTAGTTATTTTATTTGCTTTGGCTTTATGGGGCGCTATGTGGGGTGTTTTAGGTATGTTTTTATCGGTACCCATTACGGTAACGATGATGATTGTACTTGCGCATTTTGAGACAACAAGGCCTTTGGCGATTATGCTCTCTCAAGATGGGCAAATTAATAAAGCTTATGAAACTTTGGATTTACCAGCGCATTGAATTTCCATACCCTCGTAATTCCGGAGGCTGGCGCTAAGCAAAGCGCAGCCCGGCTTGGCAAAGCCTTACTTTGAACCTCAGGGCTTAACAGCACCAGCCTATCCGAATAATTAAAATTCATCCGAACCTAGGCCTAGGGCTATGCATCTGTTAGGAAAAAGCGCATAATAGGCGTTTTTTTGCGGAAAAGCGAAGAGTTATGAAACAGAAAGTTGAAATATTACTCCATGATGCAGTGGCTGCTTTAAAAAGAGCTGCAATTATTCCTGAAGATGCACTTGTTGACATTAAGGTTGAACGTGCTAAGGATAAAAGTCATGGAGATTATGCAACTAATCTTGCTATGACTCTTGCAAAACCTTGTCGTAAAGCGCCTTTAGAAATCGCAAGGCTTATCATTGCTCATTTACCAGAAAACCCCTCTATTACTAAAGTAGACATCGCAGGTCCTGGCTTTATTAACTTTTTTGTTCGCGAAGAAGAAAGAGCACAAGTAATTGCTGAAGTGCTTAATAAAGAAGAGCGTTTTGGTATGTCAGAACAGGGTTTAGGTAAAAAGGTTATTTTAGAATTTGTTTCTGCCAATCCCACAGGCCCTTTACATGTTGGGCATGGGAGGTCAGCAGCCTTTGGTGCAACTTTGGCTAATCTTTTAAAGGCTGCAGGTTATGATGTAAATAAAGAATATTATGTTAACGATGCTGGTCGCCAAATGAATATTTTGGCTGTCTCTGTTTGGCTTCGTTATCTAGAGCTTGCTGCAGTTCCTATTGTCTTTCCTGCCAATGCGTATAAAGGCGATTATGTTCAAGAGATAGCAAAAACCATCTTAGAAAAAGAAGGAACAAGCTTTGTTAGAGATTGGGATTCAATTAAATCGAGTCTTCCCAATGATGAACCTGAAGGTGGCGATAAAGAAATTTATATTGATGCATTAATTGAAAAGGCTCGTGAACTTTTAGGGCAAGATCATTTTAAATTTTTCCATGCAGCTGCTCTAAATTCAGTCTTAGTCGATATTCAAGATGATTTAAAAGGTTTTGGTGTTGAATATGATTGTTGGTTTTCAGAGCAATCTTTACAAGATGATAAATCGATTGAAAAGGGAATCACAGCCTTAAAAGATGCAGGTCATACATTTGAAGCAGAAGGAGCCTTGTGGTTTAGAGCAACGACCTTTGGCGATGAAAAAGATAGAGTTTTAATCCGAGCTAATGGTCAAACCACTTATTTTGCTTCGGATGTTGCCTATCATTGGAATAAATATGATAGAGGTTTTGAACGCGTTATTGATATTTTTGGCGCGGATCACCATGGTTATCTTACCCGCGTAAAAGCGGCTGTTAATGCTTTAGGGCATGATGATAATGCGCTGGATGTACTATTAGTCCAATTTGCAATTCTTTATCGTGGTGGTGAGCGCGTACAAATGTCGACCCGAAGTGGCTCCTTTGTGACTTTGCGTGAATTAAGAGAAGAAGTAGGCAATGATGCGGCACGGTTTTTCTATGTCATGAGAAAACCGGAACAGCATATGGATTTTGATTTAGATCTAGCGAAATCAGAATCAAGTGATAATCCCGTTTATTATATTCAATATGCTCATGCGCGTATCAGTTCCGTTTTACGTCAATTAGCGGAGCGAGGTTTAAGTTTCGATGAGCAATTAGGATTATTACATATTAACGAACTTAGCTTACCGCAAGAGCTCAATCTTATCTCTTTGATTAATCGTTATCCTGAAGTAATTAATGCGTCTGCAGCGACTTGTGAACCACATCAAGTTGCGTATTATTTAAGAGAACTAGCAAATGGTTTGCACAGCTATTACAATGCAGTACAATTGCTATGTGAGCAGGAGATTTTACGTTCAGCTCGCCTATGCTTATTAAAAGCAGTACGGCAAGTACTGCGAAATGGTCTTCAATTACTTGGTGTATCAACCCCTGAGAGCATGTGATGGCAAGGGATTACGACAGAAGAAACAACAGAAGCAAGC
>JAIUOG010000015.1 GCA_020161725.1 Pseudomonadota bacterium | reverse complement strand
CCCCAAAACCACCCGGGATGAGTAAGGCATGCATCGACGATAATAATTGTGAACCAAAGCGTTCTATTTCTTCTGCATCAATATAACTAATTTCAACCTTAGTTTGGGTGTGAATACCTGCATGCAATAAAGCTTCATTAATTGATTTATAGGCATCACTTAATTCCGTATACTTACCAACCATAGCCACTTTTACCGTTTCAGTTTGCAAGGCTTGAGCATCAACCACCTTTTGCCATTCGCTAAGATCAGCAGGTTTCAGTGTTAAACCCAGTTTTTTAACGACAATTTCATCCAAGCCTTGAGCATGCAAAATCATTGGTATTTGATAAATACTTTTAGCATCCTCTAGTGTTATAACACCCTCTTTCTCAACATTCGTAAATAAGGCAATTTTAGCTCTGTCTTGATGAGATAAAGGCTTTTCTGAACGACAAATCAAAATATCAGGCTGAATACCAATCGAGCGTAATTCTTTAACCGAATGTTGTGTTGGTTTTGTTTTTGTTTCGCCCGAAGTGGGGATATAAGGCACTAAGGTTAGATGAATAAACAAAGCTCGTTGAGAACCCACCTCTATTCTCATTTGGCGAATTGCTTCTAAAAAGGGTAAGGATTCAATGTCGCCGACCGTTCCACCAATTTCAATCATGGCGATATCAAAGCCTTCGGCGCCCTGCTTAATTGAATGCTTAATTTCATTAGTAATATGAGGAATAACCTGAACTGTTCCTCCTAAATAATCCCCTCTTCTTTCTTTTTTTATGACTGTTTCATAAATTTTACCTGAGGTGAAATTATTTCTTTTGGTCATAGTTGTACGAACAAAACGCTCATAATGACCTAAATCCAAGTCGGTTTCTGCACCATCATGGGTTACAAAAACTTCGCCATGTTGAAAAGGGCTCATTGTGCCTGGGTCAACATTGATATAGGGATCTAATTTGATAAGTGTTACTTTTAAACCGCGCGCTTCAAGTATTGCGGCTAATGATGCTGAAGCAATTCCTTTACCTAATGAAGAAACAACTCCGCCTGTGATAAAAATATAGTTTGTCATTATCAATCCCGTTTTCTAAATCTTACAAAGCTTAAAATGCAATGTATCTGAACGGGATTCGATTCTAACAAAAGATCAGTTTAAATCCTATTAATACTTTAGTTTATGAGAAAAAAACTGAACAAAATGGTTTTTACTCCCAGCTTTATTAATTTTTCACAAATTATTTGAATGTAGCCTTGATGGAGCCAACAGCGTAATCAAGGTTTAGTCTTCATCACAACCACCCAACCTTGGTTACGCTAACGCTACATCATTATGGCTAAATTTTTGTGAAGCTCTCTTATGAATAAGCCTGGTGCATAGAGGGTGGTTCTACTGAATTTAATGTACCTGGGTACAGGCCTAAAAGGCCGAAACCCGGGCTACATTTTAAATCTCAGTCAAAAGCTGCTGCATAGCAATTGCAGTTTTAGCTGCATTTACCCCATTATGCCCATGTCTTCCACCTAATCTATCCCAAGCTTGTGCTTCGTTTTCAGTGGTTAGAACACCAAATATTACAGGAAGATTAAATTTTAAAGACACTTCTTGGCAGCCCTCACTAGCTTGTGAACAAACATAATCGTAATGACTAGTTTCACCACGGATTACAGCACCTAAAGCAATAATAACTTGGTGTTTTTTCTGCTCAGCTAATTTTTGTGCAACTAAAGGAATTTCTACAGCACCAGGGACTTCTATTAGAGTTATATCACTCTCTTCAATACCGGATTGCCTTAAATAGTCTATATTTCCCTTTACTAATTCCTCTGTGATGGGTTTATTAAAAAGGCTTACTATAATTGCAATGGGAAACGATTTATTAGCTTGTTTATTTAAGTCCACCTTAATATGTTTCATTTTCTTCCTTTGTAAAAGCAAATAAATGTCCTAACTTTTGCTGTTTTGTTCTTAAATAAGATTCATTTTCAATACCTGGTTTGACAGTCAAAGGAATACGCTCGTTTATTTTAAGGCCGTATTTTTCCATCATTTCAATTTTTTGTGGGTTATTAGTCATTAATTTTAATGATTCGATACCTAAGTATTTAAGAATTTGGTAGGCAATTGCATAATCTCGATTATCGGCAGGAAAACCCAATTTTAGATTCGCATCGACCGTATCAAGGCCTTGTTCTTGCAACATATAAGTTTTTAATTTATTAGCAAGCCCAATGCCTCTACCCTCTTGCCGCAAATAAATTAAAACGCCACCCTCTTCTTGAATAGCTGCTAAAGATTTTTGTAATTGCTGGCCGCAATCACATTTGCAAGAACCAAAAACATCTCCTGTAATACATTCAGAGTGAATACGAACCAAAGGCGTTTGTTCCGGTGTTTTTGTTGGTTTCGTTAAAGCAAAATGCTCGGCATTATCTAATTGGTTATTAAAAACCGCCATTGAAAATTCGCCATATTTTTCTAAGGGAAGGCGCGCTTTTGCAACCTCTTCAATTAAAATTTCATTTTTAATTCGATATTCAATTAAATCTTTAATACTAACCATGGGAATTTGATGCTTTTCTGAAAAGATAGCCAGCTCATCACGTCGACTCATTGTCCCATTAGCATTCATAATTTCGCAAATTACCGCAGCCGGTTTTAAATTAGCAAGCTTAGCTAAGTCGACACTGCCTTCAGTTTGCCCTTGGCGCTCTAGAACACCCTTAGGTTTCGCCTTTAAAGGAAAAATATGGCCTGGAGAAACTAAATCACCTAACTTAGCTTCACTATCAATAGCAACAGCAATAGTACGAGCCCTATCAAAGGCTGATATACCCGTTGAAACACCTTTAGTTGCTTCAATTGAAATAGTAAAAGCAGTGCCATAAGGAGAGGAGTTATTACGAACCATCATGGGTAATTGCCATTTATCAATGAGCGCTTCACTCATTGGCAGGCAAATTAAGCCCTTACCATAGGTTGCCATAAAATTAATTGCATTTGCATCAGCAAATTCTGCAGCAATGACTAAATCCCCTTCATTTTCACGTGACTCATCATCGATTAAGATGAGCATTTTTCCATTTTTTAAAACGTCAATTGCTTTTTCAATGCTAATAAAGCGAGCTGTCATGTCTAATTCAACCTCGTATCAACTGACCAGTAACTTGCAGCTGATGAGCAACAATACGAGTCAAATAATCAAATTCTATATTTAGTTGCTGATTTACTTTTAATTGGCCTAGAGTGGTCACTTCAAGAGTATGCGGCACTAACATCAGTTCTATTGTATCATTGTTTAGAGCATTTATAGTTAAACTAACACCATTAATTGTAATACTTCCTTTCGGTATTAGATAAAGTATAGCATCCTTGTCAAATCCCCCTACTTTCATTTCAATATATTCAGCTAAGGGTTTGATAGATAAGAGTGTTGCCATAGCATCAACATGCCCGCTCACATAATGGCCACCAAAACGAGTATTTACTTGCATAGCCCGCTCAAGGTTAACTTTATCTCCTGGCTTAAGCGCACTAAGTGTTGTCATTTTTAAAGTTTCTGGTGAAACATCAAATAAAAGATGGTTTTTATCCAGGGGTTTATAGGTTAAACATACACCGTCTACCGCAATAGATTCGCCGATTAACAGCTCATCAAAATTGGTTTTAATGATAAGCTGATTTGCGATATCTACCATTTTATTTTCAATAACTTCACCCTGGGCTTCAATCAAACCTGTGAACATACATCCTCCGTCCAATCAATTGTTGCAATGGCATCATCTTGTTTTAATTGCCAACTTAGTTTTGGCTTTTTCTTTAAGCTAAAATCACTAGGAAAAGCCGAAATGGCATCTATACCTAGTATATGAGGGGTAAGATAAATAAAACTACGTTGAACTAGATTTTCGCGATGTAAGCTTGCAAAAAGATGCCCGCCTGCTTCAACAAAAACATCATGATAACCTTCTTCGCCAAGTTGTTTTATAACAAAATCCAAATCAAGATAATTTTTATTTGTTGGCGCAGGATGATAGGAACAATTAGCTAGAGGCTTTTTAATCTCATAATTTTCATCATAAAAAATATGACAATGCTTCGCCTCTTTAAACACTTTTTCCTGACCTGTTAAAACTAAATTTCTATCAATAATAGCAATCGCCCTACTTGCAATTATCTCATTTAATCGAACATTTAATAAAGGATTATCTGACTGAATTGTTTTAGCCGTAGTTAGAATTAAATCTGCTTTTTTACGCAACTCATGAGTAAATATAGCCGTTTCCCCATTGGATAAGGAATAAGGCACGCCTTTTTTTAAAGCTATTTTTGCATCCAAACTTTGTGCTAGTTTAGCGCTGACCCAAGGTCTTTTAGTTTGGGTCCAATAAGCATAACTTTCATAAAATTGCTCCACGGCACTTAAAGGATAATAGCTAACTTTAATACCAGCCCTTTCTAAAAGTACCGAACTATTTTTTTCTTGCACTTTAGGATTGGGATCTTTATAGGCATAAAAAACGTCTTTGACTCCATATTCGATGATTGCCCTAGTACAAGGCGGTGTTTTACCCCAGTGATTACAGGGCTCTAAAGTGACATAAAGGCTAAGATCGTTTATTCCCTTAGGTAATTGATTAAGCACTAAAACTTCAGCATGAGCAGTACCTGCCCCCTTATGGCTAGCCTTAGCAATAATTTTACCCTGTGAAACAGCAACAGCCCCCACCCGTGGGTTTGGAACACAGCTATCAAAGCTAAGCAAAGCCTCTTCTAAGGCTGCTAGCATAAAATTTTTATGCATCAATGAAATCGCTCTAAAAAAGCAACTGATGATAATATATACCCAAGTTTTTTCAAAATGCGAGATTTTAGGCGATTTGATTTTTTTGACCAAGCTTTCTATTGCGAATTTAAAAAAAGCTTGTGCGGAAAAAGAAAGTCATAGAGCCAACTAATCATCATGCCACATAATCTTTGAGGCCTGCTATTGGCTATGACAGGTCATAAAGCCTCAAATGCCTGGCGAACTGGTTGCAAGTAGGTAAAAACCATTTTCTTTGCCATCTTCAGCAGGTTGATATTCCTTATAAACAACCTTAGGTTTAGATGGTAATGTGCTAGCATAGATATAAAGAGCCACTATACTAATTGATAATCCTGTTAGTAATACTTTTGTTGAATATTCTTCGGGATCCATAATTTTGGTTGCGGTAAAGGCCATTCCCATAAGAGTTGCTAGAGTCCCTAGTGTTATTATTTTAAGATTGTTTTGCCTAAATTTGTAAAACATAGATTTAGTTGCCCTTTACTATAAAATAGTGTGCATTATAAACTCAGTTGCCTATTTTATCTATCAACATAGCCATTTAATCATACTTATTCACTGTATTTTCAAAAAATATTAGAAAGATAAGAGCCTTTAAGTATTCTCATGACAACCTTTTTACTTCCATTACTCGTAATCATTTTCTTAGGACAAGGCTTTTTTATAGACTTAGTCCTATAAAACCAGCTATGTTATACTCTTCAAAGTCTGCAATTACCTAGATAACATAATGAGTTTATTTAGATTGTTTAAAAAAAGCCCTTTATTAAAAACATTTTGTTTTTTAATCAGCTTTTTATCCTATTTGACTAATAGCTATGCGTTAACACCCTATTCTACAAAAGAACTTGAAGAGTTAGAAAAAGAATTTATTCAGCTAATCAACCAATCAGATAGCGTTGAAAGAAATGCTTTAGCTAATCAATATTTAAACCACTTAGGGAAAAGGCTTTCTCGCTTTGCACCTATTCCAACACCTTATTTTTTCATTGTAAAATCAAATGAGATAAATGCCTTTGCAGGACCAGGTGGTTATATAGGTATCAATACACAGTTGATTTTAGCGACTGAAAATGAATCTGAACTGGCTGCTGTTATGGCGCATGAAATAGCACATGTAAGGCAGCATCATCTTTATTCGATGATTGAGCATCAAAAACAGATGCAAATTCCAATGCTAGCCTCAGTACTTGCCTCATTAGCTTTAGGTGTTATCAATCCTAGTTTAGGTTCTGGTGCACTTATGGCTTCCTTATCAGGTTTTAGCCAGGATAATATTAATTTTACCCGTTCTAAAGAAAAGGAAGCGGATAGAATTGGTATTGATATGCTAATTAAATCAGGTTTAAACCCCAAGGGTATGGCTGGTTTCTTCAAAAAAATGCAACAAAATTCACGTTATTATTACACAGCCAATGTGCCTGCCATCTTACGTACTCACCCTCTTGATGAGGATAGAATTGCAGAAGCAGAAAGCCGCAGTGAGCGAATTGCCAAAAGGGAATATGAAGACAATTTAAACTATCATTTATTTAAAGAAATAGTTCGTGTATCCATGTCAGATAACTCGAAAAAAGCCCTTGATTACTATCAACATAAATGCCCGCATCATAATACCAATATCGCTTGCCGATATGGCTATGTTTTAACTTTAATTAATATGAACCGTTTTCAGGAAGCCGAGACTGTGATTAAGCCCTTGCTAGATAACGATTCCTCTAACCTTTTCTACCAACTTGCTATGGCTGAATCAGAAATTGGTTCCAAACAATTTGAAGCAGGTCTTAGTCGATTAGAGAGTTTAAATAAAAATTATCCTGAAAATTATGCTGTTTTTATGACCTATGGCCGAAGCCTTTTAATGGCTAATCGCGCAGAAAAAGCGGCCTATATATTTTTAAAAGGGTCTCGTATTTTTAAAAATGATCTTCATCTTTGTGAACAACATGCAAGGGCTGAAGCTGCAGCCAATCATAAATCCTACGCTTATTTTACAGCAGCGAAATGCCAGCTTTTACAAGGGCGAAAAAGAGATGCCATAGGTCAACTTAAAATGGCTCAGAAACTAGCTAAGAATGATGTTTATCTTCAGGCAAGAATATCTGCCATGTTAGATGAAATAAAGTTTTTATCTGAAAACTAGCGTTTTGCACAGACAAGTTTTGTCTGTGCAAGTATCTTTAGAATGCCTTAAAAATTGGCTATCTAGCAAAGCAAAACCCAGGTTCTATCAAGGTAGCTACCTTCTTAATAATCCTTTCACAGAAAAAGCTATGGAATCTTCTTAATTTTAGTTATGATGTTCTGACCGTTTATTTTTCCTTCGCGAATTCGATGCGAAAATATGCATTTTACCTACTAGCCTTTTTATATGCCACAACAAGTTATTCACTTGATGTCACTATAAAAAACCAAACTGCCGATGGGAAACCAACCTATCTTTTGCAGGTTGGCCCTTTTGCGCAGGGAAATAATGCATTGCAATTGAAATTTAAGTTATCTTCAGATATCCACGAACCGATTAATATAGAAAAACCAGATAACCAAAAATCCTATTTCGTTAATATAGGCCCCTACCATAATTATCTTGCAGCAAGAGAAATACAAAATAAACTAAGAGCTGAAGTAAACGGGCAACTCCCTTCAGAACCCATTATTTCAAATGCAGAAGCTAAAGAAGAAGACTTTTCGAATGAGCCACAAAATGATGAATCGCAAAATGGAATGCCTTCGCTGGATTCAACGCCTCCGCAATTAAACGGTAAAATATGGAATTTACGTGGTGCAGATATCAGAGCAGTTATCGATGAGGTTTCAAGAATTACCGGAAAAAGCTTTATTGTTGACCCCAGAGTCCAAGGTAAAATTTCTATCGTTGCTACAAAACCAATGTCTGATAAGGAACTCTACCAAGTATTCTTATCCATGTTGCAAGTATCTGGCTATGCAGCAATTCCTAGTGGCAGAATTATTAAAATTGTACCTAATATTGATGCCAAAACCATGTCACCTGACCTGTTAAATGAAATGAAAAATCCGCCGCAAGGCGATGACATGATGGTGGCTGTTATTCCGGTTCACTATGTACCCGCTGATCAATTAGTACCTGTATTACGCCCTCTTATGCCACAGTGGTCTAGTGTTTCTGCTTACGGCCCTTCCAATATGCTTATTCTTTCTGGTAGAGCCTCTAATATTAAGCAAATGGCACGCATTATTCGACAGGTTGATAGTTCATCAAGTAGCGGTATTGATATGGTACATTTAAGGTATGCACTCGCTATGGATGTAGCAGCAACCCTAAAAGATCTAGTTAAAGTCCAACCCGGTGCTTCCGTGCACTCACAAACAACCATCGCAGCAGATGATAGATCAAATGCTATTTTAGTCAGTGGTAATAAAACAGAACGCATACGCCTTCGCTTATTAATTAATCAATTGGATAAGCAAAGCTTGAATGGACGTGATTCCAATACGCAGGTTGTTTATTTAAATTATCTACGTGCTCAAGATTTAGTGCCTATTTTGGCAGGTATAGCCCAGGCTAATTTTAGCGGTAATGTTGGAACAACTGTCGGCACAATAACAAGACCCGAATTAGATAGTACGAATCCTGCTTCTAATTTAGCGAATGGTACTTCAAGTACTAATAATAACAATAATGGGTATTTCACTCCCGCACAAAGTACGCCTCGACCTGATACAAATAGCTTAAATACAGTAGAGGTAAGTACCAAAAATGAAGGTACTACAAAACCTAATATTCAAATCATTGCAGAACCCAATACTAATTCTGTGATTATTAATGCACCAGCTAGCCTTATTCGTATATTAAAATCGGTGATTAGCCAATTAGACATTAAACCAGCTCAATTACTTATTGAGGCCTTAGTTGCTGAAGTTAATGAAAGTGATGTTAAAAGTTTAGGTATTGAATGGGGAACTCAGGCACAAACTAAATCTGCGGCTAACTTTAGACCTGGTTTTGCTATCTTAAATTCACATACTTCGTTAAAAGATTTTCAAGCTCAAATTTACGCCCTAGCAACTCAACAAAAGGCAAATATTTTATCCACACCTTCTGTTGTTGTGCTTGATAATAGGCAGGCTAAAATTCTAGTAGGTAAGCAGGTTTCGGTTGCCTCAACAACCTATCCTAATAATGCGGGTGGTACCACTACTGCAAGCCCCTATGTCACCTTTGATAGAGTTAACGTTGCCTTGCACCTTTATGTAAGACCACAAATCACACGTGGTCGTGGTATTCAACTACAAATTGACCAAGGTAACGACACCATTGATCCCGCATCTAATTTAAATACAACCAACCCAACCTTTGATATTAGTAGCATTGTGACCTCCGTACATGTTGACAGTGGCGATATCGTTGTTTTAGGTGGTTTAATTCAAAATAGCCTAGGCGATAACAATAATAAGCTACCTGTCTTAGGCGATATTCCAGCGGTAGGCAAATTATTTCAACATAATATTAATCATTATGAAAAACGGGTTTTGATGGTCTTTATTCGCCCGCAAATCCTAAGAACAGAACGCGACAATCTAAATGTGACTGGCTCGAAATATAATGATATACGTCGTTATGAATTAGACTGGTTAAGACCAGAGCCCTTCAATGAAGGTAATAAGGACATGATTTTACCAGCCTTAAGTCAACCAGACTTACCAAGACCTTTTAGCCGACCTCCCAAAGAGGTGGTTCTAATGACAAAATAAAACATGGATAATCAAGATACGCCTAAACGCCTTCCCTATCTCTTTGCAAAGAACCAAGGTTTAGTCGCTTTTCCCTTTGATAAAGGCTATATAATTTATCATTTAGCCTCTACTAGCCTTGAAAGTTTTGTCGAAAGCAAACGTTTTTTAGATGCACCTTTAACTTTTGAAGAAGTTGATTCTGCAGCTTTCCAACAACATTTAGCTCAATTATATCAATCTGAAGGCTCTGTTTTGGATGCGGCCCTCAATATGGAAGAAGATATTGATTTGTCTTTATTAGCAGGTCAATTACCTGTAACAGAAGATCTTTTAGATACCCAGGATGATGCACCCATTATTCGTTTATTAAATGCCTTATTTACTCAAGCAATCAAACAAAAAGCATCTGATATTCATATTGAAACTTATGAAAATCGTGTTTTAGTACGCAATCGTATTGATGGTGTTTTACATGAGGTTTTAGAAATTCAACGAGCCATTGCCCCCTTAGTTATTTCAAGGGTAAAAGTTATGGCTAAATTGGATATCGCAGAGAAGCGCTTACCTCAAGATGGGCGAATTATGCTTCGTATTGGTGGACATAACATTGATGTAAGGGTTTCTACTCTTCCCTCAAACCATGGCGAAAGAATTGTTTTACGTATCTTAGATAAGCAAGCTGCAAAGCTTGATTTGAGTCTTTTAGGCATGAATGACTATACACTAAAAATGATGCGTGAAATGATTGCTGAGCCACATGGCATTCTTTTAGTAACAGGTCCTACGGGTTCAGGAAAAACAACGTCCTTATATGCAATGTTAACGGAATTGAATGAAGTAAGTCGGAATATTTTAACGATTGAAGACCCCATCGAATATGATTTACCCGGCATTGGCCAAACACAGGTGAATACTAAAATTCAAATGACCTTTGCCAAGGGCTTAAGAGCCATTTTACGCCAAGATCCCGATATTGTGATGATTGGGGAAATCAGGGATTTGGAAACCGCTGAAATTGCCGTTCAAGCCAGTTTAACAGGCCATTTAGTTTTATCTACCCTGCATACCAATAGTGCATTAGGCGCTATCACTCGTTTACATGATATGGGCGTTGAATCCTTTTTATTATCTTCTTCTATTATTGGTTTAATTGCTCAACGCTTAGTTAGAAAACTTTGTGATGATTGCAAAATACCTCATAATTTAACTGCAGATGAAAAGAAACTGATTGGCATTGAAAGCATAAAAGAATTAACTGTCTTTGAATCTAAAGGTTGTGAGCATTGCAATTACTTAGGCTACCGTGGTCGTGTAGGTATCTACGAGTTAATTAAAATGGATGAAGGTTTAAGAGGCATGATTCATCGCAATGAAGATATCCAAACGATAGATAATTACGTACGTAAAAAAAACCCATCTATCCGTGAAGATGGGTTTAAACGGGTATTAGCAGGACAAACTTCGATTGCTGAAATCCTTCGTGTAACCTCTGTTCTCTAAGATTCCTTAATATTATCTTAAGCAAACAGTGAGACAATATCTCACTTTCTGTCCCTTTTTTATTATCTATGAATATTATTGAATTAATCCAAAAATTACTTGCCTACATTCCCGTTGAAGATGGCATCAAAACTGAATATGGTAAAAATGATGATGCCTTATTTATGCTTGATCAAGTTAAAGAAGCATTAAAAAAATATGAAAAAGAAAAATATCCAGCCGAATTTTTTGAGTACAGGCATTTTTACTATTCAGATGGAGAGAGTGGCTCGCCCTTTCAAGTTAGATATGTAAAAACAATAAAACCACTTCACTTAAGTGAAGAAGCTACAAAGAACATGGCTATGCATGCCTATAAAGTTCGTCAATTAAGTATTATTGCTGGTATTTTATATGCCATACATACATCTCAAGGGCTTTTTTTAAATCTTGCCCAAGAGACAGCACGTAATGACGCTCTAAAATTTTTAGATTCTTATATTACAGCGATTTATAACCCTAATTTAGAAGAAGTTGATATAGAAACATTTATAACGCAGCTAGCAACAACGATGGCTCAAATAGCCAATGTTAAACAAGATGATGCTTTAAATGAAATCCGTATAGCAGAGCGTTATTTTGTTGCCGATTATAATAAAAATACACTATTTCTTAATGAAACAACGATTAATGATATTCATTTTTTTCAGCTCGATAACTATTTTACAACACTCACTGACGAGCAAAAATCTGAATTTATAAAAATAAAAACACATCCACAACCTGATTGGTTTACTTATTTAAAAAGCTGGGAACAACGATGGCTGCAAACCGCTATTCCAGATGAACTAGATGGAGACTGGTCTTACTTTGAAAGCTTGAGCCAATCATCCGCAATGTCGCAAATCCCTGGTATTCAGAATGCAAGGATGAATTATTTAGTAAAATTTGATGGTGAAAAATATGAAGTACTCGCTAATGGATTTCGAACAGGAACTATGGTTCCTTATGAAATGCGTGTAGATAAGGAAGAGATGTTTTATCACACAGAAGCAAATGCTTTCCAAGTTTTAAGTTTTCTAGAAAATTTTGTAGCCAATAAGAATATTAAATCACTATGGGAAAATATTGATTTAGGCTCATTAAAACCCGTTATTTTTGTACAATCATTATTAAGTGATGTTGCCATAGCCCAGGAAGATCGAGCCTTAACTAAAAAGCAACAATTAGCTGTTAAAAAAATAGCTTTAGAAACTCGTTTTCCAAACGCTACTATCCTTACAGGCAACGACCCTCTTAATGGCTTCCGTCATATAGCAGCCTTAAATGGCTACTTATCTAAAGCACAAGGACGCTGGAAATATTCAGATCTTCTCCTTGATTATGCGAAAAAATTTATCGATAGAGTAAGCAGCCAGACACTATCCCCCTTACAGCAAAAAAACTTGGATTTAATTAAAGAAGCGGCTGCAAATCTTAAAAAATTGAAGTCAACTAGTCACCCTGGACGTAACTTTAGTGCTTATAAGGTTGCCTATTCAACTATCATTGCGGAGAAAACAGGTGGTATTACAACACTGAATTGTAAAAGCGGAAAGGATAGAACAGGTCTTGTAGATTTATATATTCTTACCATGTATATCTATTTTGACTTATACAATTGCTTACCTGAAATTACAGATACAGGCTCTAAAAGAGAAAAATTTAATGCTATTTTTATTTTTCTTTTTAATATGCTAAGGGCACAGGCATTAGCTGCGAATAATACACCTGGCTCTTTTGGTTTAAAGCTAGATCCAACCATGTTATGTGATGATATTGAAAAGGCATTAAAAGATTCAGGTACTTACAAACCAACTATTTACCAAGCGAACCTAAATAAACCACAAGAATTTATTGGCTCAGAAGTTAAAGAAACGAGGGTACGTGCCAATTCAACTAAATCGTTAAGGAAAGGTTCTTCTCCCATTATACCTCGACCAAGTACTTCCAACCCACCCACACCTTTAAGTCCTAGAAATGTTAAAATTGATGAGATGGATAAAGAATTAGCTGAACTTCGTGGCTCAACTCTAATTGCCCCGGAGGACTTAAAGAATACTTTATCAGTCTTTGGCAATTTTAAAACAGAATGTCAGGAAACACCTGAACTGATCCCCCATTGGCAATTTGCATTCAAAAAAATAAAAAAGACATTGAAAAAAATTGAGGAAATTAAAACAAAATTTCAGGAGTTAAGAGAAGAATTCACTTCAAAATTTCCAAATAATCCAATTGGAGATAGCAAAAATCTACACCATCACACCACCATAGCTTTTCTTCAAATGGCACTCAATAATGATAATCTATTTTTAAAATGCAACGGTGATATTATTGATGTTATTGAAAGAGCACAATTAATAAGCTTACCTACTTTTGTCAAAAAATTTAAAGATGCGTGTAAAGAAATAGAAGCAGGCAAAAAACAAGTAGAAGAAGACTTAAATAAAAAAACAGATATCGAAAGCCCGCCTTCCAGTCAAAAAAGGAGAAAAGGGCTATTTGGTTTATGGGGCAGAAAGAAGGATATGAAAAATTATGCTGAGGAGAGAATGAGTATAGATAGTTCATCTTCGGACAATAGAGAAACAACGACTGATGATTTAAAAGAGGAAAAAGAACCTGATACAGGAATTCGAAGCAAAATTGCTTTTTTTGACAAGATAGGACCTATATCTATGGCTTCACCCTCAACAACCGTTAAGCATTCAGCCAAAAATAATTAAATCTCTCTCTTGTACAGCTGTCCAATTAATCTCAGTGCCATCTCCGCGCAGGCGGAGATCCATTTCTAAATTAGCTCAATTGCTTAGTTTCCCAAGACTTAGTTGCCAGGACTTAGTTGCCAAGACAGAATAAATACCTGACTTCTCAGGCATAACAGGTTTGTGGTAACAGGTCACGTCGCTATCGGAAGTAGCACAAATAGAAATATTTTATTACAGGTTGCGACAAAATATCTCGAAAAATGCGCAGCATAGCTGTCTATAGATTTTATCGCAAGATGTACCAAATATGGCCGTTTCATGAATAAGCGTAACATCTTACGGTTTCTGCAGTGCTTAATTTAAAAAGATATGTTCCAATTGAGAGTTAAACTCCGGCACTAAATTCTTTAGAAGAACATATAACTCTTTATGGTTATTTGCCTCACAACCTAATTTTAATAAATGCATTACTTCTGTTAAATCATGCCAATCAAGCTCGCGGAAACTTGCTTTAAATAATTTCTCATGCTCTGTTTCTTCAAGATGTTCTGAAGGGTGAAAAAGCTCTTCATAAAGTTTTTCTCCAGGTCTTAAACCAATATACTCAATAGCAATATCCTTACCCGGTTCTTTCCCTGCTAAACGAATCAATTGCTCAGCAAGATAACTAATTTTTATGGATTCACCCATATCTAATACAAATATTTCACCACCTTTACCATTAGCCATGGCTTGTAAAATGAGTTGGCAAGCTTCTGGGATAGTCATAAAATAACGTTGAATATCAGGATGCGTAACCGTTAAGGGACCACCTTCCTTAAGTTGGCTTTGAAATAAACCAAGCACCGAACCTGCTGAACCTAAAACATTACCAAAACGTACAGTAATAAATTGAGTTTCAACTCGCTTATTTAAATTTTGGCAGTAGATTTCAGCAGCTCTTTTCGTAGTTCCCATTATATTCGTTGGGTTAACAGCTTTATCAGTAGAAATAAGAATAAATTTCTCAGCAGCTACTTTTACAGCGGCTTCTGCAACAATCTGTGTACCTAATACATTATTTTGCACCGCTGAGCGAATAAAGGCTTCTAACATAGGGGCGTGCTTATAAGCTGCTGCATGAAAAATAATTTCTGGCTTAAATTCTTTAAATAGGTTTTCAATTGCAACTTCATCTGTCACAGAAGCTAAAGCTAATTGCAAGTCAATTTGAGGAAATTTATGTCTTAATTCCATTTCAATTTTATATAAATTGAACTCACAATTTTCAATGATTAATAATTTTTTAGGGGATAGCGCTAAAACCTGGCGACATAATTCTGAACCAATTGAACCGCCACCACCTGTTACGATAATCCTCTTGTGGTAAAGTGTTGAAGCAATTTTTTCCCATTCTAAATTAACTTGGTCTCTGCCTAATAAATCCTCAATATTAACTTCTCTTAAGGCATTGAGTTCAACTCTTCCATCTACTAAAGCAGATAAGCCAGGCAAAGTTCTAAAGGGTACTTTACAATCTTCGCAAAGCTTCACTATACGTCGCATATTAGATGAACGCGCAGAAGGAATAGCGATGAATATTAAATTGATATCGTGCTCATTAACTAAGTTTATAAGGCTTTTGCTGCTACCCAGTACGCGCACACCATGTACTTCGAGCCCTGTCTTTCCTAAATCATCATCGATTAAACCAATCAATTGATAAGATTTAATACGATTAAGATCGCGAACTAAACTTTCACCAGCGCGCCCTGCACCAATAATTAAAACTCGCTTTATTTCATCCGGTTCATCATCCTTATTCAATTTATCAGCAAGAATACGCGTTAATAAGCGTGCACTACATAAAATAGTGATGATAATCATTGCGTATAAAGGAGGAACTGAACGCGGTATATGTTGTAGTAGAGCTGCTTGATAAAGAATGACTACGGTAATTAGAGTTGCTGTAACCGTTGCTTTTATAATTCGCTCTACATCATTTAAGGAAGAAAAACGCCATAAGCCTCTATAGACCTTAAAGCTGTAGTAACAAAAAATTTGCACAACCATTAAAATGGCTAAAGCAGACAAAGAATAATTAGTAATTAAACTTGCAGGAAAAAACTGCATGTTAAAACGCAACCAAAATGCCGCATACCAAGCAAGAGGAATAGCGAAAGCATCAAAGCTTACTACGGGTAGCTTTTTATAAAATTTGAAAAGAAAAACGGTGATTCTATTCATAATAAAAATCCTGTTTGATATTCAGAGAAAAGTCTGAGATATCTATTTTCAACTAGGTTTTCATGCCAATATTTGTCATTTTCGCGAAAGCAGGAATGATCTTATTTAATAACTAACTATAAATCCCAGGCAATATATACCCAAACAACTTCAATAAGTGAGTAGTAATCCGGGAAAAGAAACCTGGATTTCGCTTCACTTCATCCAGGCTACATTTTAAATGGTTTTTTCAAAACACAGTATTTTGAAAAAAACTTGGGTATAAAGCATATCAGTTTAATTTGCACTATTATCCCGCAAAACAAATTCTAAATCTAAACTTTTTTTCATAATGCAAATTTAAAACTGTATTTTATAAATTTCATAACGATATTGGTAATCTTTATCCTTGGTTTCAAAGCGCTGCTTCAATTGGTAAATAGAGGGCTCTGATAAAACCTTCTTTAAACATAAGTCCGTAGGCGCATACAAAGTATTACCCTTCTCAACTAAGGAAGTCAGAATAAGAATTTCCGGCTTTATAACTAAAACATCTTTGCATAAACGGTTATAGATATCCTGTTTAGGTTTTCTAGTCATTTCCTTATTATTTAAACAATAAGAATCAATAAAGTTTAGTTTACTAAAATAGGGAATCATTCCACTATCACCTAAGACCACCCTACTATTATCTTTCGCATTCAATTGTAGCCAATTTAATACCTGAGTTCTTAACTGCTCTCCAGCAATAGGATTTATCGTAAACTGCCTGTAATTTTCAAGGCTTGCCATTGGGATAAAGAAAAAGGCGAAAAGGAAGGCTAAGATAGCTAAGCTATAGAAAAAAATATTATCTTCTGTTCTAAAATATAGGCCAAGCCAACTTTTTAAACCTAATAGGCTGGGTGGTAATAACAATAAGAAAGCAGGCAAAAATAATCTATTATCAAAAACTGCCACTGTATCTGCGCCTATCAATAATAAAAGATAAAGCAAAGAAGGCAAAAGCATAAAATAAATTCGTTTATCTTTAGTTTTTAATAGAGCAAACAAAGATAACAATAAAAATGGCCAGGCTAATTTTAGATAATCATTATCTACAGCTAAGGAATAATCACTAAAGCCCTTGCATGCAACCGA
Source organism: Pseudomonadota bacterium (assembly GCA_020161725.1). Lineage (GTDB taxonomy): Bacteria > Pseudomonadota > Gammaproteobacteria > Legionellales > Legionellaceae > Tatlockia. Next base: position 16,101 of record JAIUOG010000015.1, on the reverse strand, counting down.
ATTAGGGAAAAGAGAATCAAAATAAATAAGACGCCAAACAAAATAAGGTAAATAGCTAAGGCCAAAAATCAAAGCAGCCGTGATTATTTTTTTATAATAGCTTTTTCTGTTTATTGATGGCCTATCAATTAAAGCTAGACTAAAAAAGAGTAAAGCTAAAAATGGCGCTTCCGGTCTTGTTAAAGCAGCCAAAACTAATAAAATTGCACTCAAAATAAGAAAAATTATTTTTGCTTCTGAGCGTTTTTTTAGGGAAAAGTAATACCCCATTCCTTTAAATAAGAAAAATAAAGCAAAGGAGATTAATGCCTGATATATTGTTGTTTCAAGGCCTGAAGCAGTCCATATAATTTGACCATAGTAAGATAAAAACCAAAATAGAGGAATCAGTGAAACAAGTTTAGAAAACCAAAAACGGGATAAGAAATAGAGCGCTAAACTACTAAATAATAAACCTATAATCCCTACTATTTTTAATACTAAAACTGGATTCAGTTTTAGTATAATCGCCCCATACGCCAAGATCACAAAACTAAAATTAGTATAACCTTCTACAGGAGGCTCATTTAAATTCCATAACAATCCCTTGCCCATGGCCAAATGATTGGCATAACGCAGACTAATATACATATCATCAATGGTAAAGGGAAAGATCGCCTTAAGTTGAAAGTAAAAAAGATAAATAAAAGCAATAAGCAGGATAAAAGTTAAAAGAAATCTTTGTTTAATCATTCAAGCAAAGCTAAAAAAGTTAAAAACACGAAACAGAGCAAAGTAAAACGCGAGAAATTATCCATAAAAAATACAGATACAGGGTCATCATTATCTGTACATTGTGTAGTAAGAAAGGAAAAACGCCATAAGCCAATAGCAGCAAAGGGTATGGTTAATAGGAAGTAAAAAGAATCAAAATGATTATAGAGTATATACAAAAGATAACTAGCAAAGCAGCTTATAGCTGATAAACTAATTAGAATATCTAGTTTCTTGGTCGAGTATTTTTTAAGAACAGCACGCGTTGTGTTATTAAGACCTAACTGCTTTTCAAGTCGTCTTTTGCAAAGCGCTATAAATAAACTAACCAATGTTGCTGTTACTGTAAGCCAAATTGAAATTGGTAAACCAATCCCCTTCGTTCCAGCTAAAACTCTCAACATAAAACCAGAAGCAATACAAATAACATCGAAAATCGCTAGATTTTTAAATAAATGATTATAAGCAACATTAATTAATAGATATAAACCAAGTAAAGCCACTAAGGTTGAAGAAATGTAAAAGGCAAGCGCCAAACCGCCTGTTAGTAAAACAGCAAGTAGGCCTAGAGCTAAAGTAATAGGAAATTCGCCTAAAGCTAAGGGTCTTTTACATTTTTGTGGATGTAATCTGTCTTCATCCCTATCTTCAATATCATTATAAATATATACAGCAGATGAAATTAGACAAAAGGCTAAGGCTGCTAACAAGGCTTTACCTAAAAATAAGGTTGAACCTGAATAAAAAACGCCAAGTAAAACAAATGAGGCCTTTGACCAATGCGAAAGCCTTAAAAGTGCAAATATTTGTTTCAACATGGTTTGATGAACCTAAAAATTTTGCTAAAGAGGCTAACTATAACATCTGTTTTTCAATAGGTTAATATAAGATTTTTAATTATTTGTTTTTTATTTTTAGCCTTATCATTCCTATCCCCTATTATTCTGAGCTTTGCGAAGAATCTTCTTGAGGGCAAGGCTTTAACTTTCTTCATAATTCTTCACTGCGCATTCGATAAGATCCCTCAAATAGCTACGCTATTTTCAGGATGACACGAAGTGAGGCTGTCATTCTTTTCCCAGCCATTCCTTACCACCTGTTATTCTGAGCTTTGCGAAAAATCTTCTTGAAGGCAAGGCTCGAACTTTATTCATAATCCTTCACTGCGTATTCAATAAGATCCCTCAAATAACTACGCTATTTTCAAGATTGACTGTGGTGGATGTAAACTGGGCTGAAAGCCCAGTGGCGGCACTTAATTGCATGTTGAATTAGAGACAAGAAATAAGATCTTAAATTTCCATTAAATCTTTTTCTTTGTTAGCAAGATGAACATCCACATCTGCGATGTATTTATCTGTAACCTTTTGAATAACTTCAGCAGCACGACGTTCATCATCTTCCGAAATATCTTTTGATTTAACTAAATCTTTTAACTTGTTATTCGCATCACGACGTACGTTACGAATAGCAACTTTAGCTAACTCACCTTCACCACGCACAACTTTAATTAATTCTTTACGTCTTTCTTCATTTAAAGGGGGCATAGGTACACGGATTGCAGTACCCATTGTAGCCGGGTTCAAACCTAAATCTGCTGTTAAAATAGCTTTTTCAACCGCAGCAACCATTGATTTTTCCCAAGGCGTAACTAACAAAGTACGGGAATCACTTGCAGTTACATTAGCCACTTGATTAAGAGGTGTAACTGAACCGTAATAATCAACCTGAACATGATCTAACAAACCAGCATTCGCACGCCCAGTTCTAACTTTGCTTAGATCATTTTGTAAGGTTTCAATTGTTTTTTGCATACGCTTTTCAGCATCTTGCTTAACATCATTGATCATGATTTGCTCCAACTATGGTACCAACACGCTCACCGAGGACAATTTTACGCAATGCCTCTGGTGCATCCATATTAAAAACTTGTAAGGGCATACCCTGCTCTTCGCATAAACAAATAGCAGTTGCATCCATTACTTTCAAATCATCTTGTAATACTTGCTTGTAAGTTAAATAATCATATCTCGTTGCATTTGGATTTTTTACAGGATCTGCTGTATAAATTCCATCAACCTTAGTCGCTTTTAAAACAACATCAGCACCAATTTCGATTGCTCTTAAACAAGCTGCTGTATCCGTTGTAAAAAAAGGATTTCCAGTTCCTGCGGCAAAGATAACAACATGACCTTCACGTAAGTGGGTAATCGCTTTTCTTCTATGATAAGGATCTACCACTCCAAGCATAGGGATGGCAGACATAATTCTTGCAGGTAAATCAATTCGTTCTAAAGCATCTCGCATTGCCAAGGCATTCATTACTGTTGCAAGCATACCCATATGGTCGCCTGTAACCCGCCCAAGTCCGGCTTCTGATAATGCTTTGCCCCTGAATAAATTACCCCCTCCCACAACTAAGCCTACTTCTACTCCCATATGGATTAATTCAGCTACATCGTTGGCAATTTTATCAAGAACTGAAGGGTCAATCCCAAATTGAGATTTCCCCATCAGTGCTTCCCCACTGCATTTTAATAAAATACGTTTGTATTTTAATGGTGGATACAGAGAACTCATGATTGATCACGAACCTGAGCCATTACCTCTTCAACGAAATTATCTTCTTTCTTCTCAATACCTTCACCAACTTCAAAACGAGTGAAAGAAAGAACTTCAGCATTATGCTCTTTTAATAATTGAGAAATCTTTTTGTTAGGATCTTTAACAAATGGTTGGCCAAGTAGGCTAACTTCATCAATATACTTATTGATACGGCCTTCGATCATTTTCTCAATAATATCTTGAGGCTTACCCGTTTCACGTGCTTGTGCCATGAAAATATCACGCTCAGTTTCAATTGCATCAGCAGGAACTTGGTCACGGCTAATTACCATAGGACGGCTTGCAGCAACATGCATGGCAATATCTTTTGCAAGTGCTTCATCACCATTTTTAAGAGCCACTACTACTCCAATTCGGCTACCGTGTAGGTAGGAGCCAACAACACCTTCTGAGTGTATATGGATTAAACGACGTAATTTAATATTTTCGCCAATTTTTGCAACTAGTTGCTGTCTTGCTTGCTCAACAGTTAAATCAGAGCCAGCTATGATTTCATTTGATAAAGCATCAACATCTTTAGCGTTGCTTTTCAAGGCAGTTTCAACTGCATCTGATGCAAACTTAGTAAAGTTATCATCTCTTGCTACGAAATCAGTTTCACTATTGATTTCTAGCATAACTGCATGTTTACCATCAGCACTACGTGCAACAATGATAATACCTTCAGCAGCGATTCTATCTGCTTTTTTATCAGCTTTAGCTTGGCCTGCTTTACGCATTTCAGAAATAGCAAGCTCGATATCACCATTAGCAGCAACTAAAAACTTTTTACATTCCATCATGCCTGAACCAGTACGTTCACGTAATTGCATAACTAAGGCGGCTGAAATTTGATTTGACATTTATTTATTCCTCCACAGGGCACTTGGGTTAAGGCTATAACAAATTTTAAGAAAGATTTTTTATAAAACAACCGAGCTCATAGCCCAGTAAATTATTAACAAAGGTTGTTTATTTACTGGGTTTTGAGCCCTGGTTTTTAGATGTATAAGCCTACTTTAATTATAAAGTATTACTCGGCTTCTTTTTCAGATTTTTTCTTAGAAGCAGTTTTAGCTTCCTTGGGCTCTTTAGCATCTTTTGCTTCTTCAGCAACAAAACTAACCGTATTGGCTTGTTTAGCATCCAAAATGGCATCTGCTACGCAACGAACATAAATATCAACTGCGCGCATAGAATCATCGTTACCAGGAATAATATAATCGATATTATCTGGATCGTTATTTGTATCAACAACACCGATAACAGGGATTTTTAAGCGACGAGCTTCTTCAACAGCAATGTGCTCAAAACCAGTATCAACAACGAATAACGCATCTGGTAGGCCATTCATGTTTTCGATACCACCTAAACCACGCTCTAATTTCTCTAGTTCGCGGGTTAACATAAGAGCTTCTTTTTTGATCATGCTATTGAAAGCGCCTTTATCACGCATTTCTTTCAATTCTTTAAGACGGAAAATTGACTGACGAACTGTTTTGTAGTTTGTCAACATACCACCTAACCAGCGGTGATCAACATACGGCATTCCGCAACGAGCTGCATGCTCACGAATACTTTCTTGAGCGGCTCTTTTTGTACCGACGAAAAGAATTTTTGCTTTGTTAGACGCTAAACGGCCAACGTAGTTCACTACGTCGTTTAACATCGGCATTGTTTTTTCTAAATCGATGATATGAATTTTATTTCTTGAACCAAAAATGTATTGACCCATTTTTGGATTCCAAAAGCGAGTTCTGTGCCCGAAATGAGCTCCAGCTTCTAATAGTTGACGCATACTAACTTTCATATTATTACTCCAGGGTTAAGCCTCCACATCTCCCATACAGTACCCCAAAGGCACCGACATTATGCTAATGTTCTCTCCTATGTCGCAGAACTTATTCTGCAAAACCTAGACTAGAAACCATTTAACTTAATAGCAATGTATCCCAAAGAGACCCCACCATATGTGACGAAATGTGTGTGTAGTTAAAAAGCGCGCTAGTTATATCATAAATGGGGTATAGATACAATCTATATCTAAGATTTACTAAAGCTAGCTAGCTCGCTCTATTTAAACATTTTCTCATAAAATTTTCGACAAAAGTTAAGAGCCTGTCTATACTTGATTTTGGAATTAAAATAACACTAATAAGGATGAACAATGAAAACTAAAATGTTATCTATCGTATTTTTCGCTTTTTCTTTAGCTATGGGACAAGCACTAGCTGATACACCAAGCACTGATAGCCAATCTTCTTGTGGTTGCGGTGGACATATGAAGAAAATGGTTGAAACTCTAAAATTAGATGATAGCCAACAAGCTAAAATAAAAAGCATCAAAGAACAAATGAAAGCTAGCCAACAAGCAAATAGAGAGCAAATGAAATCGATTCGTATGCAAATGAACCAATTAGTTCAAGCACCTAATGTTGACGAAGCTAAATTAGATAGCCTAATTAACCAAAAGAAAGAATTAATGGGTCAAATGATGAAAGCTAGAGTTATGGCTAAAAATCAAATTTTTAACCTTTTAAATCCACAACAAAAAACTCAATATCAAGACATGATGAAAAAATGGGAAGATGGTTCGCATAAACACTGTGCTATGCACCACTAAGATATATGCTTACCAGCCCCTTAGGCTGGTAAGTCCCCTTCTTTGCTTTTGATTTAAATTCCTTCCTTTTTATTGCTATGCTACTATTAACGATAGTTTCGCATTATAACTACCTTTGGATTAAACAAGAATGTCTGTAACGCTTAAAACCGCTGATGAAATTGTAAAAATGCGTGTTGCCGGTAAATTAGCTGGTGAAGTTTTAGAAATGATTGGCCCTTATGTTAAAGAAGGTGTTACCACCGAGGAATTAAATACAATTTGCCATGATTATATTATCAACGTGCAAAACGCCATTCCTGCACCACTTAACTATAATGGTTTTCCAAAATCCATATGTACATCAATTAATCATGTTGTTTGCCATGGAATTCCTGGTAAAAAAGCCTTAAAAAAGGGTGATATTATCAATATTGATATTACTGTAATCAAAGATGGCTATCATGGTGATACCAGCAAAATGTTTATTGTTGGTGAAGGTTCAATTAAGGCAAAACATGTTGTTAAGATTGCGCATGAATGTCTTTTTATTGGTATTGAAATGGTTAAACCTGGGGTTCGCCTAGGTGATATTGGCCATGCAATTCAAACTCATGCAGAAAAAAATCGCTGTTCAGTGGTACGTGATTATTGCGGACATGGTATTGGTCGTGTTTTCCATGAAGAACCGCAAGTGCTTCATTACGGCACTCCAGGCACAGGTGAAATATTGAAAGCAGGTATGACGTTTACAATTGAACCTATGATTAATTTAGGAAAATTTCATACACGCCTATTACCTGATGGTTGGACCGTTGTTACTAAAGATCACAGCCTTTCTGCCCAATGGGAACATACCCTATTAGTGACAGATGATGGCGTTGAAATTCTTAGTTTACGCGATGAAGAGCGATAATTATGCACTTAAGTTGTCTATTAAAGAGTTCAAAAATGAACTTTGTTTGGAATTTGAAAATCAAGCAAATACCCAACATTTAATTCATAAATTAGTTCAATTTATTGATGAAATTCTTATTACACTTTTTCATCAAAATAATCTTCAGGAAAATAATTCTTTTTGCCTACTTGCCCTGGGTGGTTATGGTAGGCGTGAATTAGTGCTTCATTCCGATATTGATTTGCTCCTCCTGCATCAACCTGATATCTCTGATTCCGAAGTAAACAAGGCAGAAACCTTTATTCAAAATTGTTGGGACATCGGTTTACCAGTTAGCCATCAGATAACAACCACTGATAACTGTAGGGATTTAGCAGCAAAAGATCTGACTGTTATTTCATCTATTTTAGATATGCATCATTTATGTGGTTCAGGGGCTTTAATGGAAGAATTACGTTACCAAACCAAGCCCTTGCATATATGGCAAAGCCATGATTTTTTCTTTGCAAAGGTCAAAGAGCAAGAGCAACGTTATAACAAATATGGTGAAACAGCCTATAACCTTGAACCTAATGTTAAATATGGACCAGGCGGGCTTCGTGATCTGCAGATTATCTTAGCCATTGCTAAAAGGCATTTTAATATTAAAAAATTGGCTGATGGCATTGGAGTCGGTTTTATCACTGATAAGGAATACGAGGAGTTTATTAACTGTCAGCATTTTTTGCTGCGCATACGCTTTGCCCTACATAAATTAGCAGACAAGGCAGAAGAAAGATTGGTTTTTGACTATCAGACTAAGTTAGCCAACTTATTTGGCTTTAAAGACAGTGATAAATCCTTAGCAATTGAGCAATTTATGAAAGTCTACTTTAAGATAATTAAACGTAGCCGTGAACTCAATGAAATGCTTTTACAATATTTTTTAGAAGATATTGTGCATGAGCAAAAGCAAAGTATAAAACCTTTAAATGCTTCTTTTCAGCTTGCAAATCATTATATCGAAGTAAAGCACCCGAAAATTTTTAGCCAAAAGAATGAAACCTTATTAGAGCTTTTTTTATGGCTTGCCAAAATGCCCGTTATCCGAGGAGTTCGCGCAAGTACTATTCGTCTAATACGAGAAAATCTTCATTTTATTAATAAGCAATTTCGCCAATCTAAAAAAGCAAGAGAAATATTTATAGACTTATTTCAAACGAATAATCTTTATGAAGCCCTATTACATATGAACCGTTATGGGGTGCTTGGGCATTATTTAGATTCTTTCGCGCATGTCACAGGTCAAATGCAATACGACCTTTTTCATGTTTATACTGTAGATCAACATAGTTTATTTGTTATTCGCAACATTGAGCGTTTTACCGATTCTCAATATCATACGGAATTTCCTTTAGCTGCCAAATTAATAGAAAAAATTAAAAAGAGAAATATTCTTTATTTAGCTGCTTTATTTCATGACATAGCTAAAGGACGAGGTGGCGATCATTCTATCTTAGGCGCTAAAGAAGCAGCTCATTTTGCAGCAACCCATTATTTAGATGAAGAAGATACTAAACTTTTAGTGTGGTTAGTTGAAAACCATCTATTAATGTCCAAAACAGCACAGCAACAAGATATCTATTCCTCTCAAACAATCGAACAATTTTGCGCTAAGTTACCGCAAAAGACATATTTAAATTATTTATACTTACTCACTGTAGCAGATATTTGTGCAACGAATCCTAAACTATGGAATGCCTGGAAGGATTCTTTATTAAAAGAGCTTTATAAAGCCGCTTTTGCCTTTATGACAGAGAAGAATTTACTCAATGAAGAAGAACTACTAATAAACCGGCAAAATGAAGCGCAGTTAATACTAGAAAAAGAAGGTTTAGATAAAAAATCCATGATGGAACTTTGGAGCCATTTTCCTAATAAGTATTTTTTACATGAGCCCGCTAATGTCATTGCAAGGCATAGTAAAGCAATATTATTTTCTGAAGAATATCCAGTTGTTTTAATCATGCCACATCATAGCCAAGGCGGTACTGAGGTTTTTATTTACATGCCGCATCAAGATGCCCGTTTTGCAATAACAACGACCGTTTTATCTAATAATTATGCCACCATCCAAGAAGCTAATATTTTAACGACCAATAATCATTTTGATTTAGATAGTTATGTCATTTTAAATGAAAAACATGAGGCTTTTTTTGATAAACAAAGCATTGTTCAAATAGAAAAGGACTTAATTAAATATTTAAAATCATCCCCCCTCCCCTCAATCATTAAACGTCGAGAATCCTTAAGAGAGGCACATTTTAATTTAACCACTTCTATTTCATTTAAAGATAATAAGAACGAGCCTTTTAGTCGTCTATTTCTAATTTCTAAAGATAGGTTTGGTTTGTTAGCTACAATTAGCCAAATTTTTCTAAAACAAAAAATACATTTGCATCATGCAAAAATTGTAACAGCCGGTGAAAGGGCAGAAGATATGTTTATTATCACTAATGCTAAAGGAAAAGCATTGACAGAAAAGGAGAAAAAAAGATTAAAAGACAATTTAATTTATGACTTAGATAATTAATTAAAATTGTGTGATTTAATAGAAACAGGTTAAAATGCAAAAAATTTATCTTTTCAAACTAAAAAATGCCCAAAACCGCACACCAACTTCAACCTAATGATAGTCAGCCTTTACCTGATGATATCTGGTCTAATATAGCTTCTTTTCTTGGAAATGAGGAAATAGCCTTACTTTCAGAAGCTAAAAATCATCAATTTGGCGATAATTTGGCAAAGGGTTTGTTTCAAAGTCAAAACGATATCGCTTTAAAATCAAAAGGAAAGCTTTTAGTACAATGGCAAAAACAAAAAAACTTAAAACCCATTCCTAAAAATCAATTACTTAATGCACTTATAAATTTAGAATTTAAAAAACAATTAATAGGCTTAGATTTAATTTCATCTCACTTAATCAAAGAAAAACCTATTGTTTCAAGTGATGAATTCAACGAATTTTCCTCTAAAATTAATACAAATTCGTTCTCCACCGAACTCCCCCCTAATTCTGTATTTTTCTTTTTTATTTCCGGCAAAATAATACCTCTACATCCTGGTTTATCATTTTTATTTTTATTGAATGTGAAACAAAGAAAGATAATTTTACAAAACATAGTTTTATCTTTTAAAAAGCTCCCCCCTTCAGAGATTACAATGGCAATAAAAGGCTATCTTATATATGGAGAATTTTTTAATAAAACCGAATTAGATGAAATCATATCACTTCTTTTAAATTTGCTTAAAAATCCAGAAACAAACCTTCAAACTGATGCAATTGATACACTGGAAAGTCTTGTTCCAATGCTTTCTCAAAGTCAAATAAGCAAGATTTTAAACTTGCTATTAGCCTCTTCTCATCAAGAGCAGTTAAATCAAAAAAATATTTTAAAACTTCTATCGATTATTATCCCCTCATGTAAGGGGGAGAAAAATAAACTTATTTTAGAGTTTATGTTACCCTTTTTAGATTCTTTTAATCAAAACAATTTTTATTTGATAAACGGCGTTTTTAAGAATTTAATTTTAATACTTGATGAAAAACAAAAAGAGCAAATATTAGATTATGTTCTACCCCTGTTAAATAATTCAGACACTAATGTTGCAGAACAATCCTTAACTATTTTTCTAGAACTAGTTAGCCATTTTAATACAGAAAAAATAAAGAAACACCAGGCAATATTTCGAACTATATTAGACATCTTTGCTAATAAAACGAATACTATTTTAAATATTCTGGGGAACTTCTATTGGTTAAAGCAAGAAGAAAAAACGGAACTAATACAATTGGTTCAGCCTTACTTATACGACTCAAACATTGATACTCGCTTAGCAGCTTTAAATGCTTTTACTAAATTAGCAGGTATGCCTGATAAAGAACAATTAGATTCTCTTTTTAATGAAATAATAGGGTCTTCTCTAAATAAACTTTTAGAGGCCAGGGCTTATACTTTCATCATTAACTTTGCTGTTTTTTTTGACAGCCAGCAAAAAACCAAGGCTCTTCAAACTATTTTATCTTTTACAGAAAATTTGAATCAGGCACATTTCCTTATCATATTGACCCTCTTTACCCAATTAATTGAAAACTTTAATCCCGATGAAAAAAATAAAGCCTTAGAGCAGATCCTTAACATTCTTGAAAATCAAAATGTTCTTTATACTTTAATGATTGCAACTGACTGTATTGATACAATTAATAGAGAATTGGCTACTAAACTTTTTACAATTATTAAATCAGGCTTAGCTAGTGAAAATTTAAATATTTGTTTTCGTACCCTAAAGACTTTTGACAAGTTAATATTGAAACTAAGCCATGCTGAAGTAGTTGAATTTCATGAAAATATTAAGCCCCTTTTAACTCATACCAATGATGCTATCCGATATACGGCGATTCTTTTACTTGAAAAAATCGGTAAATATGACTCCTATTGTGAGCATATAATTGGACTTATACAAAACCCTAACTGTATAGAGTCGATTAAAACCCTTGCCTTAGAGCATTTTACTACCTTCCTTATAATCTTTCTTTCTGGCGATCAAGATGAATTTAGACAAATCGCCCTTAATAGTTTAAAAAAGATTAGGTATAATTTCTTTAAAAATAAGGTTTTTTCTTTTCTAGAAATACAGCAAGCCGTACTGAGAGGAGAAGTTTTTTCTTCCACAGTACAATATGAGCTCTTATTAAAGATTAAAACTCAAATTCAAAGAGCAGAGTGGGCTGTACAACTAGAACAATTAAAAACCAAGCTTGTAACATCTCAAGTTACTGAGAAAGAATTAAGGAACTTTCTTCTTAACCCCCTACTACAACCTTTATCTGCCCAAGAAGGCTTTGCACCTGCTTCAGAATTACAAAAAAATATCATTGAGGTTCTTTGTAAATCTCTTTCTATCAATTCATTAATTAAACTTAGCAACTCTATTATTGATTTAAGTCTTCATCATGAAGCATTGATAGCAACAGATACGGTAGGAGAAACGATTATTGCCTATGCCTTAGCTGTGTATCTTCCCATAAACCATACTAATTTGAGCGAAGAATATTTACTTCGATTAAATCCTCTCATTGAAAAAATAAAAAATACTTATTTTTTAGTATCTGAGGAAGAAAAAAACTTTCACTGGGCGCTTGGTGAATTAAATCAGCAAAAAGAGGAAGCAAAACATGTTTTATACAAAGGAGCAATTGAGCAGCTAATTACTCAAATTAATGCATATAAAGAACAAAATAAAGTTAGCCTTCCTGAATTAACTGATATTTTAAATGATACGACAGACTTACTAAGAGGAAAAATTTCAGCTGAAAGCTATACTAACAAGGCCAATTTTTTGTATGGAACAAAATCGACTCCCAAGCAGATACTTGGTTTAAGTTTAATGCTTTTTTCCAGTATTTTTTCGATAGCGTCTATCGTGCTCACGATCATTGCCGCTGCTGCGTTACCCGCTCTAGCACTTTCAATAATATCGATTGTTTTAGTCTCTACAGGTATAGCCTTATTTGTTAAAGGCCATGAACATAAAGGCCTAGCAAAAGATGCAGAGCAACTAGCAGAAATTTTTGAAGTTAATGCATCAACAATAGCACCTCAAATAGCCTCTTAACTTTAACCATATGACCCTTGGTTACGCTAACGGTGCACCAAGGCTACTTATAAAGCCTTGATACAGCCACTGGCATAATCAAGGTTGGCTTTTCCATACTAGCCTTATCTTCTTTGCTTAAAAAAATCAGCAAGTAAATGGGCGCATTCATGTTGCAAAAAACCCTCATCAATTTGTACTTGATGATTTAAAGGATAACCTTGCAAGAGATTATAAACAGAGCCTGCCGCCCCAGCCTTAAAATCTCGACATGCAAAAACCACTCGTTTAATACGGGCTTGCACAATAGCACCGGCACACATTGCACAAGGCTCAAGGGTAGTATAAAGAGTAGAATCGTTTAACCGATAATTTTTAATTTTTGCAGCGGCTGATTCAATTGCAATTAGCTCTGCATGGAGAAGTGGATTATTATTTTGCCGCACTTGATTGTAACCTTGCCCCAGCAGAGTATCATTTTCATCGACAAGGACGGCTCCCACCGGCACTTCATTTTCAGCTTGGGCTTTAAAAGCAAGTTTTAAAGCCTCTTCCATCCAGAATGAATCCCTCATTCCCATTCAATCGTTGCTGGAGGCTTACCTGAGATATCGTAGGTTACCCTAGAAACACCTTGTACCTCATTAATGATACGATTAGAGACTTCGGCTAAGAACTCCCAAGGAAGCCTTGCCCAATGAGCTGTCATAAAATCAACTGTTTCTACTGCCCTTAGGCAAATAACATAATCATAGCGCCTACCATCACCCATAACACCAACCGATTTAACTGGTAAAAATACAGCAAAGGCTTGGTTCACTTGGTGATAAAGGCCAGCTTTATATAATTCATCTAAGAAGATAGCATCAGCCGCTCGTAAAATATCAGCGTATTCTTTTTTAACAGCGCCTAAAATTCGCACGCCTAAACCAGGCCCAGGGAAAGGATGACGATGAACCATCTCTTCAGGCAAACCAAGCTCGATTCCCAGTTTACGTACTTCATCTTTGAAAAGTTCACGAATAGGCTCTAGCAGTTTTAGGTTCAATGTTTCAGGCAGGCCACCCACATTATGATGTGACTTAATAACTTGGGAAGCCCCATTAGTTTTGGTTGCAGCTGATTCAATCACATCAGGATAAATTGTACCCTGTGCTAACCATTTAACTTTCGGTAATTTTAAAGCTTCTTTATCGAAAACATCGATAAAGGTTTTACCAATAATTTTTCTTTTTTGCTCAGGGCATTCAATTCCTGCTAAGGCATCTAAAAATTCTTTTTCGGCATTGACATGAATTAATTTAATACCCATATTTTTACTAAACATGCTGACAACCTGTTCTGCTTCATTTAAGCGTAAGAGGCCAGTGTCAACAAAAACACAGGTCAGCTGCTTACCAATGGCCTTATGCAAAAGTGCCGCAACAACAGATGAATCCACTCCTCCAGAAAGACCTAAAAGAACTTCATCCTCACCCACCATGTCTTGTACTTTAGAAGCCGCTTGTTCGATAATATTTTCAGAAGTCCAATTGGGTTTTAATTTACATATATCTAAAACAAATCGTTTTAAAATAGCTAAACCATGAGGTGTATGTGTTACTTCGGGATGGAACTGCAAACCATACCAACGACGTTCTTCATTAGCCATTCCAGCAATAGGCGCATTCTTGGTTTCACAGATAGTAACAAAATCAGGAGGTAATTGCGTAACCTTATCCCCATGGCTCATCCAAACATCAAGGTATTCTTTACCCTCAATCATCTTATCGCTGATATTTGCTAAAAGTTCACTATGACCATGTAAACAAAGGCTAGCATAGCCAAATTCACGTATGGATGAACTTTGCACTTCGCCACCTAATTGCACTGCCATTGTTTGCATACCATAGCAAATACCAAGAAGCGGTATATTCGCTTCAAAAACCCAAGTAGGTGCGCGCGGATTAGTTTTTTCAGTAACAGTCGAAGGCCCGCCTGATAAAATAATTCCCGCAGGCTGTAACGCCTCTAAATGAGCAACATCAACATCAAAGGGATAAATTTCGCAATACACGCCAATTTCGCGAACACGTCTTGCAATAAGCTGGGAATATTGCGAACCAAAATCAAGAATAATAATTGGATTTTTTTTAAGATTTATCATTTATCAACCTGATAATTGGGAGCTTGCTTAGTGATAGAGACATCATGAACATGAGATTCGCGCATACCAGCACTGGTAACCTCAACAAACTCTGCCTTATCATGCAAATCCTTAATTGTTTTACAACCTGTATAGCCCATACAAGAACGAAGCCCACCTATAATTTGATGGATAATTGTTTGAACTGGCCCTTTATAAGGTACACGCCCTTCAATCCCTTCTGGCACTAATTTTTCAGCGCCAAGACTTAAATCTTGGAAATAACGATCGCTTGAGCCTTGCACTTGCGCCATAGCGCCAATAGACCCCATACCACGATAGTTTTTATAGGTAGTACCTTGGTAAAGCTCTATCTCGCCAGGCGATTCTTCTGTACCTGCAAACATAGAACCAAGCATTACAGTACTTGCTCCCGCAGCTAAAGCTTTACAAACATCACCGGAAAAACGAATTCCACCGTCAGCAATAATAGGAATAGCTCCCTTTACTCCTTGGACAACATTCGCAATTGCTGTAATTTGTGGCACACCAACACCGGTAACAATTCTTGTAGTACAAATAGAACCTGGGCCAATACCGACTTTCACAGCATCAGCACCCGCATTGACTAAATCAGCAGCCGCTTTAGCGGTTGCAATATTTCCTGCGATAACTTCAACATCTTTAAAATTCTTTTTAATAAAACGAACGCGGTTTAATACGCCTTCCGAATGGCCATGTGCTGTATCAACAACCAGAAGATCAACTCCAGCATCGATTAAAGCTTCAATACGCGCCACCGCATTGTCTCCAACGCCAACAGCAGCCCCCACTCTTAACTGCTCTGAACCATCCTTACATGCATAAGGATTTTCTTTGGCTTTTTGAATATCTTTTACTGTGACAAGCCCCCTCAAATTGAAAGCCTCGTTTACAACAAGCAATTTTTCAATTCGATGTTTATGCAGTAAAGCTCTAATTTCTTCACGGGGAGCGCCTTCTATTACCGTCACTAAACGTTCTTTGGGCGTCATAACTGCCGAGACAGGTAAAGATAAATTCGTTTCAAAACGAATGTCGCGGCTGGTGACTATACCAACCAAATGTTCACCATCAACAACCGGCATTCCTGAAAAATTATGTAGAGTCATAATGTCTAATAATTCTTTTACGCTAAGACTAGGTGAAACCGCGACAGGATCTTTTACCATGCCACTTTCGAATTTTTTAACCTTTCGCACCTCATCTGCTTGCATAGTAATACTCATATTTTTATGAATAATACCTATACCCCCTTCCTGGGCCATTGCAATGGCAAGTCTTGCTTCTGTTACTGTATCCATAGCTGCTGAAATAAGTGGCATGTTTAGATCAATATTTCGAGTCAGTTTGGTTTTCAGTAAAACTTCTTTAGGCAAAACAACAGAATGGGCGGGAACAAGCAATACATCATCAAAGGTTAAGGCGCGCTGAATTATAGAAAGA
>JAIUOG010000014.1 GCA_020161725.1 Pseudomonadota bacterium | reverse complement strand
AGTAGTAATCAATTCTTCCTTATATTGGCGAAATTGATTTTCAAGTGTATTCCAATTTTGCGGGGCATAGCCTAATTGGTAAAGTTTTGCTATTTCACCACTTAGGCCACGATTTTTTAAATAATTAATCGCATCTTTACCTTTAGTTTTTAAAGTTAATTGGTAAAAATCACTGGTTTTTTTTAGGAGTTGGTAAAGGCTTAAAACTTCATGATTATTCTTGGACTGACCTTCTTTGGGTACTTCCAAGCCAATGCGACTGCTCAATGTTTCTATCGCATCAACAAACCCTTGGTTTAAATAGGCCATGATAAAGCTAATAGCATTACCGCTAGCACCACAACCAAAGCAATGATAAAACTGCTTTTTAGCTACAACATTAAAAGAAGGAGTTTTTTCATTATGAAAAGGGCAGCAGGCAAGATAACTAGTCCCTCTTTTTTTCAAGGGCACGTAGCTATCCACTAACTCAACTAAATCAGTTCGACTTAGGAGTTCATTTAGAAAAGCTTGTGGAATTAATCCGGGCATCGACGCCCCTAGCTTAATTTAGCCTTGATGAGGGCACTAATTTTACCCATGTCAGCACGGCCTTGAACCTGAGGTTTCAAAATAGTCATTACCTTCGCCATATCACTCATTTGAGATGCACCGGACTCAGCAAGGGCTTGTGCCACAAGATTTTCAATCTCAGCTTCTGTCAGTGGTGTTGGAAGGTATTGGCCAATTAGATCAAGTTCGAATTGTTCTTGCTCAACTAGGTCTTGGCGATTAGCAGCGCTAAACTGGGCAATAGATTCTTTGCGTTGTTTAGCGAGCTTATCTAGGATGAGAAGCATACGAGCTTCATCGACTTCAATTCGCTCATCAACTTCAATTTGCTTAATAGCTGCCGTAACAAGACGAAGAGTATTAAGCTTTTGCTTATCCCTTGCTCTCATAGCATCTTTTAAATCGCTATTGATTTGCTCTTTTATAGTCATTATTTTCTACGACGATGTTTTAAACCGCGGCTTCCACCACCAACAACATCACGAGATGCTTTCTTCATGTGACGCTTAATAGCAGCAGCTTGTCTACGCTTACGCTCAGCAGTTGGCTTTTCGTAGAACTCACGACGGCGCAATTCAGTTAAAATCCCTGCTTTTTCACAGGAGCGTTTGAAACGACGTAATGCGTATTCAGGATTTTCACCTTCTTTCACGCGAACGGTAGGCATTAATATAGATCCTCTGGTTTTAATTGAACACAATAGGTTGGCAATTCTAGTTGTAGATTTCTAGCTCGTCAAGTTATTCTCGCATTTTTGATGTAGTAAAGTGCGAATAATAACCAATATAAATTTGTTTTTAATTAAACTATTCTCTTTATTGGTGCGATAAGATAGCTTAAATCTTAGCTTTTTCAAGTATCTTCGCTATAATTGCTGTCTTTTCTAAGTCTTTGCGAGAATAAAATGCGCGTTTTAGGTTTTGAATCATCCTGTGATGAAACTGGTGTTGCTATTTATGACTCTGAAAAGGGCTTAGTTGCTAATGCGCTTCATTCGCAAATTGAGTTGCATCAAGTTTATGGGGGGGTTGTTCCTGAACTGGCCTCACGTGATCATGTTAAGTATTTAGTCCCTTTAGTTGATGAGGCCTTAGCTGAGGCAAATCTTAAAAAGGCTGATATTGATGCAATTGCTTATACTGCAGGTCCTGGTTTAGTCGGTGCTTTATTAACAGGTGCTTCTTTTGCTAAAAGTCTTGCTTTTGCTTTAAAAAAGCCGGCAATTGCAGTACATCATCTTGAGGCCCACTTATTAGCTGCAATGTTAGCTTGTAAAGAGTTGAAGTTTCCTTTTTTAGCCCTTTTGGTTTCAGGTGGGCATACTCAATTAATTTATGCTAAAAAACTCGGTGATTATAGCCTCTTGGGTGATACCTTAGACGATGCGGTGGGTGAGGCCTTTGATAAGACAGCTAAGTTAATGGGTTTGCCTTATCCTGGCGGGGCTATTTTAGCGAAACTTGCTGATAATTGTCCTGATAATCTTAAAGGAAATATGAAACCTTTTCCTCGCCCCATGACAGATAGGCCGGGTTTGGATTTTAGTTTTAGTGGGCTTAAAACACATGCACTTAATGCCTGGTCAAATAGTCTTAAAGATGATAAGGCAATGCAGGCAATCGCTTTTAATTTCCAAGAAGCAATTATTGAAACCTTAATGATCAAATGCAAACGGGCTCTTGATTTAACTGAAGCGGATTCGTTGGTTGTCGCGGGTGGAGTTGGAGCCAATCAACATTTACGTCAAAGTTTGCAAAAACTTTTAGCGAGCCATAGGGGAGAGGTTTTCTTTCCTGAGCTTCAGTTTTGTACTGATAATGGGGCGATGGTTGCCTTTGCAGGTTACTTGCATTTACTCGAAGGTGAGCAAGATAAGAATGCAGCAATCGATGTGAGAGCCCGCTGGAGTTTAGCAAGCCCTTCAAGTTAATTAGGGTGTTTATTTTTTCTTAGCCTTATCTAAAAGATCAGATGAGACAACCTGAGGTTTACCTTCGTCTTCAGCAAATTCAGCTGCAATCGTTTCTTCTTTAAGATCCCCCCTTTTAAGGTTAATTTTTGATTCGGTGCCATCAATTAAACGAATAATGTTTTCTTTATGTTTAAACAGAATAAATAACAAAATAAAGAAAAGAGGCGAGCTTAGATAACCTGTCACGAAAACAGCGTAGAAAGGAGCGAAACTCATAGAGACAAGGGATGCAAGTGATGAATATCGGCTAAATTTAGCAACGATAAGCCAAGTCGCAATAACAACCACCCCTAAAAGAAAGTTTAAACCAAAAAACACACCTATTGCAGTAGCCACCCCTTTGCCGCCTTTGAAACGGAAGAAGATAGGATACATGTGGCCTAAAACAGCAGCAAAACCTACTAAGCCAACAATAGTGACATTAAAACCACATATTTTCGCTAGAAAAACGGGTATAAACCCTTTTAAAATATCAGCCAATAAAACGATAGCAGCATACTTTTTTCCAGCTAAACGCAAAACGTTGGTAGCCCCTGGGTTATTAGAACCTGTGGTGCAGGGATCGGGAAGATCAAAGATTTTAGAGACAATTACAGCAGAACAGAGGGAACCTAAGATATAGCCAAGGAGAATAAAAAAACCAGCAAAAACGTTTGTCATGTTCTTCAATCCTAAAATAAAATTTATCCATTATGAGATAAACTAACAGGCTTGTGAAGGGGGTAATATTTAAACTAAAAGGAGTTAAAAGATGCCAGAGCAAAAAAAATACTCTCATGAGGCTTATAAAGCAGCTGCCAGTTGCCAATAATTTCAATTAGGCAAAAACAACGCTTGTAGGCTATTAGTAAAACGACGGCCAAGCGGGCTGATTTGCCAACAGTTCTCTTCTAGCTTGATAAA
This sequence comes from Pseudomonadota bacterium, assembly GCA_020161725.1. Lineage (GTDB taxonomy): Bacteria > Pseudomonadota > Gammaproteobacteria > Legionellales > Legionellaceae > Tatlockia. The sequence continues at coordinate 30,052 of JAIUOG010000014.1, read as the reverse complement.
CCCTTTTTCTTTAGCTTCTAAAAGCAAAGGGTTTAACAATTCAAAAGACAGGCCTGTTCTTTGTTCAAAGAGATTATTAGCAATAGGATCATTAAGTCGACTTGTATTAAGCATAAATTCAAAAATTAAATCGGCTTCCTCGACTCTTTCTGTAGCAGAAAGATAGCTTTTATCTAAGCTTAGATAATCTTTAGGTTGCCTGTGCTTGCGTGTGCGATAGATACCATCTTGGCTAAGCTTGCCATGAGCTCCAGCACCGATACCAAAATAATCGCCAAAAAGCCAATAGTTAAGATTATGTTTGGCTTTTTTCCCTGTTTTGCTAAAGGCTGAAATTTCATAGCGCTCATATTGATGCGCTGCTAGTAAATCAAAGCCTTTTTCTTCTAAAAAAGATAGTTCATCCTCATCAGGTAAAAGGGGTGTTTTTTTATAGAAAATGGTATTGGGTTCAATGGTTAATTGATACCAAGAAAGATGTTCGGGCTGATGAGCAAAGGCTTTTTGTAAATCCTCCAAACCTTGCTCTATAGTCTGATTAGGCAGGCCATGCATCAGATCAATATTCAGGTTATCAAAACCTGCAAGCCTTGCTGCCTCAATTGCCTTATGGGCTTGTTTCGCATCATGAATTCGACCTAAGGCTTTTAAGTGTACTGGATTAAAGCTTTGAATACCTAAAGAAAGTCGATTGATGCCTAATTGGCGATAATCATTAAAACGACCCTGCTCAACAGTGCCTGGATTTGCCTCTAAAGTGATTTCAATATCTTTAGCAAAGGAAACCATTTTTTTTAATTCATTAAATAATTTATTGTAAGCTTCTGCTGAAAATAGACTAGGGGTGCCGCCACCAATAAATATAGTTTCAATTTCTCTGGCCGAATAAATAGCTAAATCATGCCTAAAATCATTGATTAATGCATCAACATAGGCATCTTCAGGCAAGGTGTCTGGGCTTTTATGTGAATTAAAATCACAATAAGGGCATTTACGGATACACCAGGGAATATGTATATAAATTGAGGTCGGTAACATTAAAAATTAAAATCAAACTGGCTTCATCAAGATAGCAATAGTATCATATCTAGCTCAAAGCGAAAAATGTCGCAGTATTAAATAAAAATAAAAATAAAAATAAAAAGGATAAAGTTAAAAGGATGCGTGAAAAACCAATATGTTTGCAAAAAACAATAGTCGCTAAATCAAGATTATTCACCATAGAAGAAATGCATTTACAGTTTTCCAATGGCGAAAAAAGAATTTTCGAACGGATTCCTACACGTGGCTTTGGCTCTGTCTTAGTTATCGCTTTAACGGCTCATGAAACCCTATTATTAGTTAAAGAGTATGCTTCCGGTACTGATTCTTATGAACTTGGTTTTCCCAAAGGCATTATTGAAAAAGGGGAAACTGTATTCCAGGCTGCCAATCGTGAACTACAAGAAGAGATAGGTTTTGCGGCGAAGGAATTTCATTTTATTAAACGGGTAACGCTTGCCCCTGCTTATTTTGCTGCTAATATGGAAATTGTTTTTGCTAGAGAGCTTTATCCATCCAGCCTTCAAGGTGATGAGCCTGAGCCGCCTGAATTAGTTGAATGGCCTTTGTATGCCAGTGATGAGCTTTTGCAGCGTCCTGATTTTACAGAAGCGCGTTCTATTGCAGCTTTATTATTAATTAAACAATGGTTAAAAAGAGAGGTCTAATATGAATAATCGTGTAAGAGTAACGGTAACAGGCGCTGCTGGCCAAATTGGTTATGCTTTATTATTTAGAATCGCTTCTGGTCAAATGTTTGGTCCTAATACTGATGTTGAATTACAGCTTTTAGAACTAGAACAAGCTTTGCCTGCTCTTCATGGTGTTGCAATGGAATTAGATGATTGCGCTTTTCCTTTGTTAAAAAATATTGTTTGTACTTCCTCTTTAAAAGAAGCAATGGATGGAACAAATTGGGCGCTTTTAGTGGGTTCTATACCACGTAAACAGGGTATGGAGCGTTCTGATTTATTAAAAATTAATGGCGGTATTTTTACTGAGCAGGGTCGTGCTATTAATGATTATGCAGCAAATGATGTTTCTGCCTTTGTTGTTGGAAATCCTTGCAATACTAATTGTTTAATCGCAATGAATGCCGCTAAAGATATTCCAAATGATAGATTTTTTGCAATGACTTCACTGGATGAGTTACGTGCTCGTACTCAACTTGCTAAAAAAGCAGGTGTTGATGTAGATAAAGTTAGCCAAATGACTATCTGGGGCAACCACTCTTCCACTCAATATCCTGATTTTTATAATGCAAAAATTAATGGTTTACCTGCTTATGAAGTTATTGATGATGAAAATTGGTTAAAGAATGACTTTGTTTCTACTGTTCAACAACGAGGCGCTGCTATTATTAAAGCAAGAGGCGCATCATCGGCTGCTTCTGCTGCAAATGCGGTGATTTATGGTGTTAGTCATCTCATTAACGATACTAAATCCTATGAGTCGTTCTCGGTTTGCAAAAGCTCTAATGGTGAATATGGCGTTGATGAAGGTTTAATCTTTTCATTCCCTTGCCGACGTGAGCACGGTGAACTAAAGGTTGTTGAAGGGCTTAAATTTAATGATTATAGTCATGAAAAATTTAATGCAACATTAGACGAACTTCGTCAAGAAAGAGACGCGGTAAAAGAACTTGGTTTATTGGACTAAAGTTTATCGCTTGCATGAGTCCTCCTGAATTCCGCGAACAAGTCACGGAACGTAGGGGCGGCAGACCGTGGTATAAGTTTGGTGTCATGAGAGTGCGAGCGTTAGTTTTGCAAATTTAGTACGAATGCTCCCGGTAAATAAATCCCTCTCCCCTTGTGGGAGAGAGTACCCGCAAGGCGGGAGGGGGTGTTCGAAGTAAAGGTTAGCAATGACTATAAAAAATTAAATAGATTTAAAGGATTAAAGATGATTTTAAAAACTTATGATGTGACTAAAATTGATTATTTAGTAAAACCAGATGAATTTTCTGAATTAACTACTGAGTCAAATGCCTTAGATATTTTTACCGATTTTAAAAAAACGGCTCCCTTGTATATTGAGCAATCACTAGATGTTCTCTCTGCTGAAGATTTGATGAAAAAAACGCATGTAAAATTACAGCTAGTTTTATACAATGGTGATTTTGTAGGAACTCTAGCTTATGAAGATTTAATCGGCGAAAAAATTATGGCTCATTACAATCATTTCAATAGAAGGGAAATTCCTGTGAGTGATGTAATGATTCCAAGGTCTAATTTAAGAGCTATTAATTTTAATGATGTAAAAAAAGCAAAAATCAAAGATATTATCGAAACTTTGCGAAATGAAGGACGTCAGCACTGCCTCGTTATTGATGAAGAATTACATCATATAAGAGGTGTTTTTTCAGCCTCTGATATTGCAAGACGGCTGCATATTCCAATTCAAATTGATAAAGTATCGACCTTTGTTGATATTTATAAAGCAATCAATGAGTAGAATGTTCTATAATAAGGGTAAGAATGAATTTATTCTGAGGTAGATAATATGGCTCAAAATACAAAATCTCCAGTTAGGCCGCAGCCCACAGTAAGAGCACCTCAAGTGGATGGAAACCCCGATGCTAAAAATGATCAAATGTTAGGCGATATCGAAAGAATCGTTAATCCAGCCTTTGAGGATGCTTTAGCCGGAAAGCCCACCAACCCCAATTTTCCACGGGCGAAATTAGAAGCGAATAAAAATGCCCCTGATCTTACTGTTGGTAATAAAGCTAATGCGCCTGACAATAAACCTGAGTTAAATAATCAAGGTCCTAAAGGGCCTTGATATTGTATAATAAGCTAGTCAAGAACCTATCGACAAAGGCTTAGGTTTCAGTAATTCTTTGATTTGTGATTAATTTTGTTTCATAATTGGCAAAATTTGGTTTGAATTGACCTTGCTATGACCTTTTTTAATGAGCAGCCTGAAGACATCCAAAAGGCAGCGTCAATTTAACTACAAATAGGTATTTGATTGTATCGGTGTGTGTAAATCACAAAAACGGAGAGCTACAATGTTAACAGATCCAGATAATGCAGTTGAAAAAAAACGGATAATAGTACAGATCATAATCAATATTGAGGAAACCGCAAAAAACCAAGGGAAAACTCTGGAAGAGGTCGTGGACGAATTTAATTCCTATGTATTTAACAGTAGCGGAGAGAATCCAGATAAATGTGCTAGAGATTCTACAGCTGCAAACGGTGTTGATCTTGACATAGGTGCAAGGCAAGAGAAATTGGGTATTGTGGGTTCTTTGTTTAAATCGTCTGAAGACTATTCTGACTTTCGAAAAATGCTTAAGGATAAATTGGAGCTTCTCGTAAATAAAGGATTATTACACGCGTTGGGATTGAAGAATACTTCTGAGATTAGTAGCGCTAATTTAAACGGTTTTTTTAATAAATCAGTCCCAACACCTGTAGCTAATAACGACGAAGACAAATTGAAATCTTCACCATCGAAACCGACTAATTAGGCCTAGTGGCAGCGTCAATTTAACGGTGCCGCTATAAGGTACAATCTAAAAGCAAAAGAAAAACTTCTTTATGCCTTTAAGGCTATTTTGAATGATTATACTAAGGGGAATGCTTGGTATTCAGGCGCATCCCGTTTTTTCCATGGGCATGCAAATCGACATCATACCAAGGACGTCGCTGATATCGTAGGGCGAATTGGTGTTGAAATTAAAGATCTCTTGGCTTTATTGGAAACTCTTGAAAAAGAAATCTCTAGAATACATTTAGGCGGCTCTTTAACTCACTGCAAAGCTTTCATGTGGGATAAATACCATCAATATATGGAGAAAGAATTAGAATTAAATGATATGCAAACGCAATCAATGACTCATGCTCTTTCAGTATAAATAGCTAATTTTTTAACTCTTTATTAACTAAATAAATTGGCATGTATGTCTATTTCTTTTCTATAAATATGAACTTCTTATGTTTTTTTTTGCTCTATAATTTTATTAATGGCAATACTATTAGCTAGAGCAAAAATGAAACGGAAATATGAAAAAATTAATGAAAAGAAGCCTGAATATACCTTAGAGGAAATTATTTCAGGGGAGGATATTAGTAAAAATTATTTAGGTGAGACAACCCAGCCATTTAGAATTTTTCGTCATCAAAGGGGAGTTTATGCTGTTGCCTATGATGAAAATACAAAGAAACCTATTGATTTTGTTCATATGTGGAATAGCCATAAAGGTGAAAAGAAGCGCGATCTTTCTTTAGAGTTAGGCTCCGGTGTTTATGGTAAGGTATTTCAAAAAAGTGAAGATAAAGTTTTTAAAGTGATGAAAAGAACGGTTAAGCGTGATGAAAATAGGGACATACAAAAAAACCTAAAGATTTTAAAACAAAAGTTTTTTCTTAAAGAGCATAATATTGAGCAATATTTTATTTTAGGGTTATGGCATGTTAAGGGTGATGTATTTTTTAATATGCCAAAAGTGACTCCTGTAAATTCTAGAAAATTTTTAGATACTAATTTTAAATCGATGCTGGATGAATTTATTTTAGCACTTAAACATTTAAATGAACTTGGTTATTCTCATCCTGATTTAGCTATGACGCCTTATCATAATAGTCCCCAAAATATCTGTATTTCTGATAATGGAATGCGATTAATCGATCTTGATATGGGGTTGTTTGATTATAAAGAAGAAGCTAATAATTTAAATGATAAAGGTATTTATGTTTCAGGTAGAGATCAATGGCTATATGTTTATAATGATGAATGCCCCAAAGAAAATAATACTAAATCTAATTGGCGAGCGGCTTTAAGAGATTGGTATAAAGCTAATCCTGGCAGGGCTTTATCAGATAATTCTAAGGCATTACTTCATTTATATAAAAATAATGGTCTTTTATTGCCCCCTAGCTTTGTTAACGACATGCATAATAAGAATGCAGAAAAAAGTGTTAGTGAGTATCAAGCGGGTAGCACAGAAAATAGGAAGCATAAATTTCATGATCTAAGTGTAGATGATTTTCAACAAAACTCTTATAAGCAAGAATATCAAAAGCTTAAAGGAGATGCCCTCAAAAGAGCGATTCTTAATCAACTTAAAGATTCGTTGGAGGGAGCTAAGACAGAGGAAGAATTTGAAAAAATAAAAACAAATTTTTTAGCTTCACCTGAGATGACAATTATTGATAAAGCGCAAGGTAAAATGACCTTCGTATTAGGCTTTTTAGGTTTTAAAACAGATTCCCATCATGCAGTTGACAAGATTTTTAAAGAAGCTAAAGCTAGGATTAGCCATGCCTCACCTAAAGTATCATGACTTTCATCGCTAGCATTCAACAGCCAGTCTAGGGTATGGAAAGAATTAATAACTCTAGGGGATTTTAACAAAGGTTCTAAGGGCGAATTGCTGCATGTGCAAATAAAAGCTTCTTACTTCTTAGTTTACTTCCCTAATAAATATTTTTTTGTAATTATTTTGGTGTTTGTGTATTATTATTTTTCTTTTATTGAAAATTAATAATTATGAGTCTATTTGAAGAAGGTTTATTTGAAAAAACATTGGAAAATAAGGGGCTCTGATAAAAATAACAACCTTTCTCTCGGTCATCCTGAAAAAAACGAATGCTTTTTGAGGGCTCTTATTGAATGCGCATTGAAGGATTTTGAAAGGATTTTGAAAGGAGTTTGAGCCTTCTATATAGAAGATTCTTCGCATAGCTCAGAACAGGGGGAACGGCTCTTTGAATCCCCATCCAGGCATTTAATATTCGTATTTTGAGGTTGCTTGAGTATATAACCAATATATACAAAGGATTAAAAGTGGGTAATGAAGCTCGGGATAAATTTATTCCTCAAAAAAATGAGTTTTAACTAATCCTTTGTTTATGATTAATTTTAATACATGCTTGTCTTTTGAGGATTGAATTTATTGTGACTTTTTTCAGCGATTATCCTAATGTTTTCCAAGAACTAGTTTTTTCTCATACCGATGTAGATGGATTAGAAAAAATAATTAAGGCTCATGATGAAAGGCAAGCTAAGTTAGCACTACAAGAACTTTTTTCACGTAAAGATAAGCTTGCTTTGCAAGCACAGCGTCGTCATCTACGTAAATGGATAGCTAAACCTGAAATAGCGCTATTAACAGAAGAGAGAGTTCTAAAAGGAGCTATACAAATCGATGGTAATATTCTAGCGGGTAAGGCCGGTTTATCTTTTGAAGATAAATATCTTCGCCTAGAATATCTTGTAATGAGGCAATTAAAGCTTTCTTGTAATTACGGCAATTTAGTTGAATATGCGCCTCTTGTCCTAATAAAGGAATATTCTTCAGATTTATCCCTTCTTTTAAATGCTAAAGAATATATTTTAAATATACTCCCTCTTTTGAGTACTAAACAACTCATGGGGGTAAGTTCTCATTTCTCAGGAAATGAAGTATTAATGGTTGACGAGGAAGATAAAATAAGCCGCCTCCCTTATTCTATGATTACAAAAGGCTTAAAAAAATTATTTGACGCTGAAAATTTAGATATCGTATTGATTAAATCTTTAATTGATAGGCTTCCGCTAAAAATAGCACAGAAAATGATTGAAGAACTTTATCGTTTATTAATAAGATCTACAGAACCTAAAAAAGTAGACTCAGCGATTGATTATCTAGGGGATTATTTTTCCCCAATTCAATTAAAAAAACTTGCTGAAGCTTTATTTTTTACAAAGAAATATTGGCATTTTAGGAAAAGTCTAGAAAAGGTTATAAGACTTTTTCCCGATTGGCGCCAGCAAATTATTGAAGAAGCTCTTAATAAAATAAAAAAGAATAAAAAAATAGATCAAAAAAGCCTTTCTGTTTTATATCATTGCTGTAATTTTTTATCTAATTTTGATTGGATATTGGTTATTCTACAAAATAATACTCATAATCTTGAGCAAAATATTCGAGACCTCAATGTATTTTTTCAATATTTATCTGACAAGGATGCTAATTCTGTAATGCGGTTGTGTTTGGATGAATTCAAAAAACCAAATGCTTCAAAAACCGATTTAATAAGGGCAATGAATGATTTGGCTCCTTATATATCTAATCTGCAATTAATAGATGAATGTCTGGAATGTACTTTTTTAGATGCTAATAACCCTGGCTGGGATAACATTTGTAAGCGTACTGTTGACTGTGAAAATGTAGAACAAAGAATAGATCAAGCCTTAGACATCCTAAAGAATGTCAATTCAAATCATATAAATGTTGCTACAAGCTTATTGCCAAAGTTATCTTCGAAAATGACTGTTCAGCAACTACAAAAATTTAAAGAGTTATTACTAAATGAATTAAGAAAATCTAGGCCTAATGACAGGATTTTATATTTACTTCAATATATTCCTCTTAGTTTTGAAAACCATGAAAAAGCGGAATTATCTAGGATTTTTAATCAATCTGTTTTTACGACAAAAGATAGCCTTACTCATTTTACAATGAGAGTAGCACCTATTTTGTCATCTGATGATATAGCTAATTTTTTTGAAAAATTTTATCAGTTCAGAGATTTACATTCTTACCATTTTAAGATTGGTTTTAATGCTTTAGTGAGCAGGATGGAACCCTCGGAGTTAGTGATTAAAGTGAGCGAATTATTAACACAAGAAAAAAATGCTATAAATAGGCGTTTCTTAAAAAATGTAATTGATAAGCTATCTATTGATTTATGCACAGATGCATTGATTAGCGAAATTTTTAATTACTATGCGGAAGAGTCTAAAAATGTATATTGGTTAGCACAAAAATTTTCAGGCCGAATACCAGCGACAATTGCTTACGCTATTTTGGCCAAACATCAATATGATACTTTTAAACATGATAATTTTAAGGCAATGGATATTTTATTAAAGGGATTAAACGCAGGGAGCTATGAACAATTAATCAAATCCTTTATTGAAAAGTACCAAAATCGAATTACAGATTCACGAAATAGACGTTATCAACGTTATTTTATTGTCAAATTACTTCCTCATCTGTCGGCAACCCAAGCAGCTAGTATTCTCGCTTTTGCTCCTTCAGAGGTTCTTTTTGAAAAATATAATCCTTGTATAGCGGAGCGACATTAGCTCTTATTAGTACTGAAGAGAAAGATAAAATAATTAAATCCTATATAGTAGGAATTAGTTATCATCAAGAAAACAATAGCGTGGTGAAGTTAGAAATAATCACTAACCATTTAATGCAAGTGACTAATAAAGACCTTACAAATAAAGAAAAAGAAACATTTAAAGAAATCTTAGCATTCATAGTAGGTGCAAAGTCTTGTGTTACTGAATTTATAAAGCTTAAAGCCTTTGCCTCCCTTTGTTTAACTTTTCTACTGAAGCGAAAAGTATTAGCAAAAGAAGAAACACCTCTGTTGCTTATTGACTGTTTAAATAACACGGAGTTTACGTCTCTAATTAGTGATTATGGCAAGCTATTTTGTACACTTGAATGCGATTCCTCAATGAATGCAGATATTTTGTCGAGATTCATAGAAAAACAGCTTGGTATTCCTATAATAGAAAATCCTCATCTAAATAGGAGGGGAAAATGGGAGTTTCACTTACCCTCTGAATCAGAACGTTATATTGGTTTTACACCTGATTTATTAAAAAAATCAATCTACCAATCTATAAATAGGCAGTTGAATGGAAAGACACGTAGCGCTTATGAGGCCATATTCAATAAGGAAACTAATCTGACTGGAAAAGAAAAATTGCTTCATTACTTTAAAGCATTCTTAAGTGATTATACCAAGGGTGATGCTTGGTATTCTGGGGTGGTTCGATTATTTCATGGTCATGCAAATCGCCATCATGTTGAAATGATTTCTCGTATCATAAATCGTATTGATAAGAAGGAAATTAATGACCCTCTCCAGCTGTTAGAAACACTGGAAAAAGAATTTGTTTGTCATATAAATCTTGGCGGTTCACTAACTCGTCGTAAAGCCTTTATGTGGGGTAAATATAACGACTATTTAGAACAATTAAATCCAGTAGTTAATGATTCTCAAAAAGAATATAGTCGCCAAAGTTACGTTTGTTGATTTCTAAGCTGTTATATAAAAATTGCTTGTTAGCATTTATAACTCCAACTACAGCGCTTCTCTTTATATCAAAAGGGCATGATAAATGCTTTATTTTTAACTAAATAAAATAAAGAGAATGCGCATGATTGATTATGAATATCCTGATGTAACGACTCGTTTTCTATTTGAAAATGAAAGGCAAATGCTCACTTCTGAGCAGGAAATGCCTCTAGTTATTGAAGCAAAAGAATCTAAAGATCTTGCTTTTCTGCATGCCTTTCTAAAAGAACATTCAAAGCAAATTAATCAGGATATCGCTAAATTTGGCGCTATTTTATTAAGAGGATTTGATATTCACTCGGAGCTTGATTTTGAAAAAACAGTTTTGTCTATTGAGGGTATGCAAGGCATTTCAGAGGCATTTATGTCTGAAGAAGGACGAATTCCCGTTGGTGATTTAAAATACGTTCTTCATACCAATGCAGTATATAAAACGGGCGGAACCCTCTATTTAGGCGGCTTTCATAGTGAAAATTACTACTCTGCTGATGTGCCTTCTTTTATCTCTTTTTGCTGCCTTAAGCCTTCACTGTATGGTGGAGAGACTGGCTTAGTGAATATGGAAAAAATTTATGAAGAATTAGATGAGGGATTAAAAGATAAGGTAGAAAAACATTCCTTTTATGTCTCCAAATGGTTGTTATCGGAAGTAGCAGAACGGTATAACCTTTCTTTAGATAGGGCTGAAAAAATATGCCGTCACTTTGATTTGCCGATAGTGGGGCAGGGTGAAGACCGATTTGTCTTAATGTATAAGCCTTCAGTATTTGAGCATCCCATAACTAAGAAAAAATCGATGCAAATTAATTTATTTGAAATCGCTACTTTAAACCCCGAGCTTCGCAAATGCTTTACCAAAGATTATGTGGGTAATCGATGGTTTTGGCATCGTTTTATTTGGAGGATGCCTGAGCCTGTTTTTAAAGTTTTAGAAAAAATTTATGTGGCTATTGCTTCCTTTTCTTATTCACCCAAGGATTCCTTGAAAATTTTCTTAAATAAAATCGCAGCTAAAAAAGCATCAGCTAAAAAGGATAATTTGCCTTCGTTTAATCAAACAAAAGTGGGTTCTATTTTTGATGAAAATGAGGTTAAAAAATTAGCTAAATTAATTCATAAATACTATTCATCCTGTCTCTGGCAAAAGGGTGATATTTTATTGGTTGATAATCGAAAAGTGATGCATGCAGGTATGCCTGGAGCGGGTGATAGAACGATAAGAGCGATGATAGCGAATCCTTTAAATATGCATTATTCCTATACTGAGCCTGGAATGATTGATTGTTCTAATAGAAAAGGTGAAAGTATTGGTTATTATTTTGCTAAGGGTGAACTGGATATAGCGCAAGAAAAAACGCTTAAAAAGGAAGTTGAGAAGATATAATGAGGAACCCGGTTTTATAAACCGGGTTTTTATCATTTTATTTTTGTTCAGGAATTCTTAAAACCTGGCCTGGGTAAATTTTATCAGGATCACTAAGCATAGGCTTATTCGCTTCGAAAACAATCTTCCATTTGTTCGCATCATGATAAAACTCTTTCGCAATTTTAGAGAGGTTATCTCCTTTTTTCACTGTATAAAAATGAGAGCTACCATTGGCGGCTGATACTTCAATATGGTCTTCTACTTTTTCAACCCCCTCAACATTGCCTAGGGCTAGAAGGATCTTTTCTTTTTCTTCCTGTGAGTTTGCTTTACCGGAGGCATTAACAATACCGTCTTTAAAATCAATAGCGACATTCTCGCTACCTAAATTTTTAATATGATCTTTTAATGAGTCGGACTCTGAGGCATGAGCTTTACCAAATATTTTATCGCCTGCCGATTTTATAAAATTCATAAGTCCCATTTCTATCTCCTTGAAGGTAAATTTAAATCCTGCAATTAAAGTGTAGACTAAAGTAGGAAGGTTTTAATTTTCACTTTACGAAATTAACAGGAGAATAATTTTGACTACTAAGAATGGGTTAAAATTAATGGGTTTAATTGTATTATTCCTATTTATTGGCTCTCTTTTAGGGCTTATGACAAAAGCAAATATCAATCCTTGGTATGATAATTTGACTAAATCTGCTTTGACTCCTCCTAATTGGGTCTTTTCTGTAGTCTGGAGCATCTTGTATGTGCTGCTTGCTTATGTGGCTTATAAGTTGTGGTTAAGTTATCAAACTAATAAGAAATTAATAGGTGTTATTTTTCTTTTTGCCATTCAATTGATTATGAACTGGCTTTGGACACCGTTTTTCTTTCAATTACATTGGATGGGGTTTAGTTTTATTTGGTTGATGGTGATGATTATTATTAATGCAATCTTAATTTATCAATTAAAAAACCAACAAAAACTGCTAGCTCTTCTTTTATCTATTTATAGTGTGTGGCTTCTTTTTGCTAGTTATTTGAATGGTTTTATTTGGTTTTTTAACTAATGCTGTCAATTCTGAGCTTGGCTAAGAATTCGGAATTACTGTTCTGCTAGTATTGTAGCCTGGGTGGAAGTCCGAAGGACTGCAACCCGGGTTTCGCTTTAACAGATCAGTCTATATTTTAGGATGATTTTTCATTAGCTTTTAGGTTTAAAAACTAATAAGGACCAATCGTCCAAATCTTTTTCTAATTTTAGGCTAAAGCTATCTTGATAGGCTTCGATTAGCTCTGCTTTTTGTTCTTTCAATAAACCTGATACAACTAAAGAGCCTTCGCTTTTTAATAGGGCTTTAAAGTTTTGTTTTAGGCTAATAAGTGGGCTTAAAAGAATGTTTGCCATCAGTAAATCAACAGGACTTTCTAGGCTATCTGCCTTACCTATCTTTAATTGGTTTAAATTAATGCCATTTCTTCCTGCATTATCTTGGGTTGCAATTAAAGCTTGGTCATCAATATCAATAGCTTGGGCTTCTTTAGCACCCAGCTTTAAAGCAGCAATGGCAAGGATGCCTGAACCACAACCAAAATCGATGACTTTTTTATCCGCCAAATCAGCATCACTTAAATATTGCAGGCATAGAGAAGTTGTTGGATGAGTGCCAGTACCAAAGGCTAAACCTGGGTCTAAAATCAAGTTTACGGCATTTTCATCGGGTACATCATGCCAAGAAGGGCAGACCCAAAGGTTGTTACCAAAATGCTGTGGTTTGAACTCATCAAGACAGACTCGTTCCCAATCTTGTTCAACTAACTCATCGACAGATAAGGTTAAAGAGGGAAACTGAGTCTGCATGATTTTTAAGCTTTGTTTTGCCTCATCTTCATCGTTGAAAAGGGCTTTGATGACTACTTCAGGCCAGAGTGGTGTAGTACCAGGTTCTGGTTCTAAAACTGGATCATCATTTTTATCAGTAAGGGTAATTGATAAAGCGCCAGTATTTTCTAGCGCTTCTGATAACTCTTCAACTTGGTTGGGCTCACAATGCTCAATTTTTAGTTCAAACCACACAATTTATTCCTTTAGCATTTTTTCTAAGTAATGAATATTAGTACCGCCATGCATAAAGGCTTTATCACGAAGAATGCGATGATGTAACTCTAAATTAGTTTTAATCCCTTCAATGATGATTTCATCTAAGGCATTGCGCATTCTGGCAAAGGCTTGTTCGCGAGTATCACCATAACTAATTAATTTACCAATCATGGAATCATAGTTAGGAGGAACTGTATAAGAGCTATAAATATGCGAATCAAAACGAATGCCTGGACCGCCTGGTTGATGCAGTAGGCGAATCGTGCCAGGAGAAGGCATAAAGGTGCGGGCATCTTCGGCATTAATACGGCATTCTAAAGCATGGCCTTTAATTTTAATGTCTTCTTGTTTCAAGGTGAATGGTATTTCACTAGCAATTTTGATTTGCTCTTTAATTAAATCAATGCCGGTTATCATTTCTGTAACTGGATGCTCAACCTGAATACGCGTATTCATTTCAATAAAATAAAAACAGCCATCTTGATATAAGAATTCAAAGGTTCCTGCACCACGATATTCTAATTCACGGCAGGCATTAACTACGGTTGCGCCTATTTTTTGTCTTAACTCTTCGCTGATACCGGGAGCAGGTGCTTCCTCTAATACTTTTTGGTGACGTCTTTGCATAGAGCAATCACGTTCGCCTAAATGAATAGCATTTCCTTTTCCATCGCCTAGGACCTGAAATTCAATATGGCGAGGGTTTTCTAAAAACTTTTCCATATAAACGACAGGGTTATTAAAGGCAGCTTTTGCTTCACTTTGAGTGAGTGCAATGGCATTAAGTAAGTTGTCTTCAGAATAAACAACACGCATGCCGCGCCCACCACCGCCACCGGCTGCTTTAATAATAACAGGTAGACCAATTTCTCTAGCTAAACGTAAGTTTTCTTCATCATTATCGCCAAGAGGGCCGTCAGAACCTGGGACACAGGGTACGCCTGCTTTTTTCATGGCAGCAATAGCAGAAACTTTATCCCCCATGAGACGAATGGTATCACCACGAGGGCCTATGAAACGAAAGCCACTTTGTTCAACGATATCGGCAAAATCAGCATTTTCAGCTAAAAAACCATAACCAGGATGAATAGCAACAGCATCAGTAATTTCTGCTGCTGAAATAATGGCAGGAATATTTAAATAACTTTTCTGAGAACTAGCAGGACCAATGCAGACAGTTTCATCTGCTAATCTTACATGCAATAAATCTTTATCAACATCCGAATGCACAGCAACAGTTTGAATGCCCAATTCTTTACAGGCACGCAGGATGCGCAATGCAATTTCGCCTCTATTGGCGATAAGAATTTTACTTAGCATCACTTACCCTTTATTCTTCGATAATAAATAATGGTTGGTCGTATTCAATTGGGTCACCATTAGCAACCAAAATATCAACGATTTTTCCAGCTCTATCTGCTTCAATTTCGTTAAACATTTTCATTGCTTCAACGATACAGAGAGTGTCACCCACTTTAACGCTTTGACCAATTGTGACAAAGGCAGGTGCATCAGGTGAGGGTGATGTATACATGGTACCCACCATAGGCGAGCGTACTTTATGGCCAGGCTTAGTCGCTGCTGCAATTGGCTTATGATCTAAAATAGAAGGCTCAGCTGGTGCTGCATGGGCAGGGGTATGCTGAGGTGCTGCGGCGGTAGGTGCTGAAATATAGCGAATAGGTTGTGCATTCTCCATGTTGCCATAGCGGCTTAAACGAACGGATTCTTCACCCTCTTTAATTTCAATTTCAGCAATACCAGTTTCTTCAAGTAATTCTATTAATTTTTTAATTTTACGAATATCCATGGATAAAAACTCTCATTAATTAAATTCAGTTAAAATAGCTTCCAGTGCTAAGGAATAACCCTTAACTCCCAAACCACTAATCACCCCGCGGGCTAGGTCCGAAAAATAAGAATGATGACGAAATGACTCTCTAGCATAAATGTTAGATAAGTGCACTTCGATAAAAGGAATTTTGATTGCTGTCATTGCATCTCTTAAAGCGATGCTTGTATGAGTAAAGGCAGCTGGATTAATAATGATAAAATTGAACTGATTGTCGTAAGCCTCATATAAAATATCGATGAGCTCCGCTTCTGAATTGCTTTGTTTGGCAACAAGAATTGTTTTCGCCTTTTCAGCTTTTTCAATTAATTGCTGATTAAGACTATCTAGGGTAGTTGAGCCATAAATTTCAGGCTCACGTATGCCAAGTCGATGTAAATTAGGACCGTGTAGAACAAGTATTTTTTTCATTATAAAGGGTTCGAACCAAAGTCCAGCAATTTTGCCCTATCTTTGCGATAATGTCTAGTTCTAAGGAAATATCGGCATGATAGCTGCAAAATGGTTACAAGTTTAAATTCTATCTTTTAATTAAATATATTGAGTAGGATCAGCTACATTTAATTCTAAAAAGCCTTTTTTGCGAAGCCCACAACTATGGCAGGTTCCACAGGCTTTGCCCTCTCTTGTGGCACTATAACAAGACACTGTAAGCGCATAATCAACATTGTTATCTAAACCTAATTTAATTGTTTGGGCTTTAGATAAATGTAATAAGGGAGTATGTAAAGTTAATTTATGACCCTCTACTGCTTCTTTAGTGGCAAGATTAGCTAGTTTTTCAAAGGCTTCAATAAATTCAGGGCGGCAGTCAGGATAATTAGAATAATCGACTGAACTTACGCCGATGAAGATATCATAAGCTTTGATTGTTTCAGCATAGCCTAAGGCGAGCGCAAGAAAAATGGTGTTTCGTGCGGGCACATAGGTCACGGGGATGTCATTATGTTCACCTTTGAATTCAGGGATTTCAATAGAGGAGTCTGTTAGAGCAGAACTACCAAACATATCCGTTGGAATATTAATGATTTTATGGGCGCTAACCTTATATTTAGTCGCAATTCGCTTTGCTGCCTCTAATTCAGCAGAATGGCGTTGATTGTAGTTAAAACTAATTGGGTGGCAGTCATAGCCCAGATTTTGCGCGTATTTTAAAAGTGTAGTGGAATCTAAGCCGCCCGAAAAAAGAATTACCGCCTTTTTCATTATTTATACTCTAACAAAAAAGGGAATATTATATCGAATCTAAAGATGAATACCTAGGGTATGTCTTCATTCAATTAATGGGAGGACAGACCCTAATCTACATGGCTTTTATTTATTTTTAAATTCACTAATTGTGCTGTGATTTTTTAATTTAAATTTTTTTTTTGGGGGTTTATTTTGAATTCATTTGCTAGACTTTAGTTAATATGGATAATTTTTAGAACATTATGGCAAATTGCATATTTGAAGAACATGTAAATTTAAAAGATTTACCCACTCCTATTTCTCAAGAAAATCGTTTTCGAGAAATTACTGTAGGGGATATGCATGCTAATGCAATGAAGTTTATTTATATTTTAGCAGAAATAGGCCTTATTACTAATTTAGACGAGAATACCTATCAGCAATTATGGGCAATTTATACTAAAGATCCTAAGGACTTAACAGGGGCTGATCTTGATTATTTTGAAGAAATTATTGATAACTTTCATTTTTCTAAAGACAAAACAAAATTAAGATTGTTGGGTGATTTGCTTTCTGATAGAGGCATGAATGATATTTTTATGCTTTTTTTATTTGAAAAATTAGCAAGAGAGCAAGTTGATTTCTCTATCTTAGCATCAAATCATGATATGAATTTTCTTTCCTGGTTATTTAATCCTGCTTATGAGCCTTCTATCGGCAAAAACTGTATTCGCTCATTAGATAATTTAAATATTTTAATTGAAAGAGGTTTAATTGCTAAGAATGAAATTGAGGTATTAATAAAGCAGTTTTATTTACCTCATTTAAAATTAGTGGATATAACTGATTCCACGGATTTTGATGAGCCTGAGAGTGATGAAAGTATAGATAGTTTAGATTATTTACAAGATGCTGAGGTATCTTTATATAGCCATGCCCCCATTGGTTTGGAAACACTAAGAACTCTGGCTGAATATTATGAGTTGGAGCATGCAGAGATAAAATGCCTAAGGGATCTAAAATATAATATTAATTATATTAATCAAGAGTTTATAAAAAGGATCGAAAGCGTCAATCTTTCTATTGGGGATGTATTCGATTTAAAAGCTACTTTAGCGGCTAATCCTGAATATGCTGTTTTTTGGAATAGAGATATGCAGCTTGAAAGGCCAAGTTCTTTTGATGGTATAGATATGTATTATATTTATGGACATAATTATGTTGAGGAGCAATTACCTCATCTTATTTGCCTTGATAATTTTTTCGGTAAAGAAGAAGATGTATTTGATTCTAGGTTTGAAGATCATAAAATGATGCTTTTTAATCCCAATTTATCGATAATTTATGATGATAGAATTACGGAAGTATCGGGTTTAATTGAAAATGATTCAGATGATGACAGTATAGTTACAACTAAGGCTTCTTCCTTCGTAGGTACGTCACCAAGGCCTTTACCCCCAAAAGAGCCAACAGCTATTTCTGATGCAAGCCGTATAGGACTGACCTTTTTTTCACATCGAGATTCTAGCCCTAGAGAAGTCTCAACTACACTTAAACCACATTAAGTCGTTTAACGTTGTTAAGAAGGAAGAGGAAAATTAAATCACTCTGCATTTTCTTGATAACCACAACCTTCTTGCGGGCATAAAATTTGTTTGCCTGAGCGCTTAGTCTCTTTAACAGTCAAAATAGGCCAAGCACATTTAGGGCAAGGTTTATCAAGAGGCTCATTCCACAAAGCATAGTTGCATTTAGGGTAATTAGCACAGGAGTAAAAGATTTTTCCCTTGCGTGATTTACGTTGCAAAATTTTCCCTTGATGGCATTTTGGGCATTCAACGCCTGTATCAGCTGGTTTTTCAAGGGGTTCTATATGCTTACATTTAGGATAATTGGAGCAACCAATAAAACGGCCATAACGACCAGTTTTAATATGGAGTTCACTACCACAGTCAGGGCAATCCCGACCTTCAACAACATCGGGTGCTTTTTCTGCTTCAGTAGGATTAGACAAATCTTGAGTATAATCGCAATCAGGATAACCTGTGCAGCCGATAAAACGCCCTCTTTTACCTAGGCGTATTGATAAAGCTTTGCCGCATTTTGGGCAACTTTCATCAAGTATTTCAGTGGTAATATCCTTTCTTTGTACCTGTTCATCTGTATGTTGAATTTGCTCAATAAAGGGTTGCCAAAATTCTTCTAATACAGGAACCCATTCACGTTCGCCACGAGAAATCGCATCCAGAGTATCTTCTAATTGCGCTGTGAATTTATAATCAACATAGCGAGTAAAATGCCCAGTCAAAAATCGATTAACAATACGACCTACGTCAGTAGGAATAAAACGCTTCTTATCGAGAATAACGTATTCTCTTTGCTGTAAGGTATGAATAATAGTGGCATAGGTTGAAGGACGGCCAATATCATATTCCTCTAAGGCTTTTACTAAGCTTGCCTCTGAATAACGAGGGGGTGGTTCAGTAAAATGCTGGTTAGCAAGAATATCACGTAATGTAACTTTTTCCCCCACCTTAAAATTAGGTAAAAGGGTATTGCCTTCAGCCTCATCTTTAGAATCATCTTTTCCTTCTTCATAAACTGCAAGAAAGCCAGGAAAGGCAATAGTAGAGCCATTGGCTCTAAAAATGTTATCGGCTTTTGTTACAAAATCAACAGCAACGGTATCAACCAAGGCCTCAGCCATTTGGCTGGCTACAGTTCGTTTCCAAATCAAAGTATACAGCTTTAATTGATCTTGTGTTAATGAGGAGCCAACCATTTCGGGTGTGCGTTTTACCGAAGTCGGTCTAATTGCTTCATGCGCTTCTTGCGCATTCTTCGATTTAGTTTTAAAAATACGTGGTGATGAAGGGCAATTATCCTTTCCATAGCGCCCATTTATATAGCTTCTTATTTCGTCAAGGGCTTCATTGGAAAGGCTGACTGAATCTGTACGCATATAACTGATAAGACCGACTGTGCCTGAGCCAATATCAATACCTTCATAAAGTTGTTGTGCTACCATCATGGTTTTACGTGTAGTAAATCCTAATTTACGAGCCGCTTCTTGTTGTAAGGTAGAGGTAGTAAAAGGGGGCGAAGGATTACGTTTACGTTGTTTTTTCTCTATTTCTTTAACCGTTAAATAACCTTCTGACTCTCTAATTAAACTGTCTTTTACCGATTCTGCCCTAGTGCCATCAACAATAGAAAATTGCTGTAATTTTTCGTTATCGAAATGGGTTAAGCGCGCTTCAAAAGCCGAACTTTGATGTTCGCATTGAGCTAAGATTTTCCAATATTCTTGAGGGATAAACTTCTCAATTTCTTCTTCGCGCTCAACAATAAGACGTAAAGCAGGACTCTGCACGCGACCTGCTGATAAACCGCGTCTTACTTTTTTCCATAGTAAAGGAGATAGATTAAAGCCCACTAGATAATCAAGTGCACGTCTTGCTTGTTGTGCATTGACCAAATCCATTGCAATATCACGCGGATTGGCAATGGCTTCTTGAATAGCTGATTTAGTAATTTCATTAAAAAAGATGCGATGAACTTGTTTATCTTTTAAAAGATTTCGTTCTTTCATTAATTCGAAAACATGCCAAGAAATAGCTTCTCCCTCGCGGTCTGGATCCGTTGCGAGTAATAGTGAGTCTGCTTTTTTGAGCGCCTTAGCAATCGATTCTATGTGGCGAGCATTGCGTTCGATAGGGCTATAAGTCATCGCAAATTGTTTGCTAGGATTAACCGACCCCTTCCGCGCTGGTAAATCTCTGACATGGCCATAGGAGGCTAAAACATCATAGTCCTTACCTAAATATTTTTGAATCGTTTTAGCTTTCGCGGGTGATTCCACGATAACCAAGTGTTTGCTCATTAACCTATCCTTTTGGCTTAACTTTAAAATTAATGTAGTTCTAACTTATCTTCTTTTTGGTATAGCATAAGATCCAGAAAAGCCAATTGTTTAGCGTCAAGATTTTCACTAAGAATATGGCGAACTGTCCATTTTGTTTCATCTACAGTAACAAAACGGGATTCTGAAAAAAGTAATTGGTTAATAACTTGTTCCATAGAGTCAGTGCTAATAACCTTAGCTAATAAAAGTTGTGTTAGATATTGGTAACTTGCTTTGGTTAGTTTTGTTCTTTCATCCTCAGTAAAAATACGATTAGACGTCTCTTTTGCATGTTTAATTATGACATTTTGATTTTCTAAATTAGCTTCGCTTTCGGTATCGTCTTTATCATCTTGGATAACTTTTTTGCTATCACCAAGTTCAGATAAGCTTTTAGTAAAAAAATCCATCAATAACTGAATTAAACTATCTTTCATAATTAACACCTCATATAACCGCCTGGTACGGCTTTAATAACGCCAGCTAATTCAAGATTTGTAACAAGAATCATGATTTCACCAACATCTAGGCCAGAGCGCGTGACTAACTCATCAATAGACGTTATTTCAAAGCCAATGCACTTTACTAGTTTTTTATCATTAATAGCAAGAGTTGGTTCTTTTTTCTCTTTTACATTGAGGATGGGAAGATTTAATTCTTCTAGCACATCCTGGCTCTTCGTCACGAGCTTTGCGCCTTGTTTTAGCAAATGATGGCAACCAGCAGCGACAGGGTTATGAATAGAACTCGGTATTGCTAAAACATCTCTATTCTGTTCAAGTGCAAAACGCGCAGTAATTAAAGAACCACTGCTAATTGCGGCCTCAATAACCAATGTGGATAATGATAAACCACTTATTATACGATTTCTCTGGGGAAAATGTCTAGGGTTTGCACTGATTTTTAATGGAAATTCACTTATAATGAGCCCATTTTCGCTTATTTCTTCAGCAAGCTTGCTATGTGCGCGAGGATAGATTTGATCAATACCGGTCCCCATTACAGCGATTGTTTTGCCTTTTGCCATGAGTGTTCCACGATGAGCCTCAGCATCAATGCCTAGGGCAAGCCCGCTGACAATCGTAAGGCCATTTAAGGCTAAATCATAGGCAAAATTTTTAGCATTTTCTTGACCGGTAATAGAGGGTTTGCGACTACCTACGATGGCAAGACAAGTTGAATTAAAAACATTTATATTGCCCTTTGCATAAAGAATAATGGGAGGGGCATATATCTCTTTTAATAAATTGGGGTAAAGAGGAGAGTCAAGACAAATTAAATGATGATTGTTTGTCTCAGCCCAAAGAAAATCGTCGTCTGTCTTATTGAGAGGATAATCTTTAATAATGGTAACTAATTTAGAAGGTAAACCTGCCAATTCAAGTTCGTTTTCCTTCAACAGGAAAAGCTCTTCTAAATTAGGCCAGCGTTTTAATAATTTTAAAATAGTACGAGGGCCAATTTGCCTCATGCGATTTAAGGCAAGAAAATAGCGTAAATTATTCATTTTGTTAGCTTCCGTGTTTGTATTGGACTTGCAGCTTATTAAGCTATCGACGATAATATCATGCATCTTTTCAATTGAGTTAGAAAATTATGGCCATTCACAAGATAGTTTATTTACCTGAGGAAGTGTTACGTAAGGTAGCTAAACCTGTTGAGAAATTTGATGATGAATTGCAAACTTTAATTGATGATATGTTTGAAACAATGTATCACGCGAATGGTGTTGGTCTTGCCGCGCCTCAAATAGGTATTAGCCTTCGTTTATCCGTTATTGATGTTGTTGGCGATAAAAAACAGCAAATCGTTATCATTAACCCTGAAATTATTGCTTCGGAAGGGGAATGTGAATACGAAGAGGGTTGTTTATCGGTTCCCAGTGCCTACGACAAGGTGAAACGAGCAAAACAGGTGACAGTTCGTGCTCTAGATCGTTTTGGTAAGTCTTTTGAAATGACTGCAGATGGTTTATTAGGCGAATGTTTCCAGCATGAAATTGACCATTTAAATGGTAAATTATTTATCGACCTTCTCTCTCCCTTAAAGCGCAGTTTAGCTCGCCGTAAGTTGGATAAATTTAAACGTCAACATAGCCGTAAATAATGTCAAATTTAAAAATTGTTTTCGCAGGTACGCCTGAATTCGTGCTTCCCTCATTGAATGCACTGTATGAATCAAAACATGAGCTTTTAGCTGTGTTTACACAACCAGATAGGCCGGCTGGTCGAGGTAGAAAGATGCAGCCATCTGCTGCAAAGACTTGGGCATTAGAAAATAATGTTCCTGTATATCAGCCTCTTAATTTTAAAAGCGAAGAATCCATTGCTGAATTAGCAAATTTAAAACCGGATATCTTAGTGGTGATTGCCTATGGTCTTATCTTACCCAAACGTATTTTAGCTCTTCCACGCTTAGGTTGTATTAATGTTCATGCCTCGAAATTGCCAGCATGGCGAGGGGCTTCTCCTATTCAGCAAGCGATTTTACATGGTGATAAAGACACTGGGGTTACCATTATGCAAATGGATGCTGGTATGGATACAGGTGATAAGTTAATCGAAGTGACTTGCCCGCTTTATCCTCATGATACTGCAAAAAGTTTACATGATAGGCTTTCTGAAATCAGTGCAGCCCCCTTATTAGAAACCCTGGAGCTATTAGCTACAGGTAAAGCTTCGCCTCAAAAACAAAATAATGATTTGGCAACTTATGCACCTAAAATTAATAAAGAAGATGCTGAAATTAACTGGCAACAATCTGCCGAGGTAATTGATAGACAAATTAGAGGTTATAACCCTTGGCCAATTGCTTATAGCAAAATAAATGAGGATGTTTTTAGAATTTTTGAAGCAAAAATAGTGGATTATACGGGCGATAAAAAGCCAGGCACTGTTCTTTCTATTGATAAAAAAGGGATTTTAGTTGCCACTGCCAAAGATGCCATTTTAATTGAATCCATCCAATTTGCAGGCTCAAAACAAATGAAAGTAGCTGATTGGTTAAATGCCAAGCGTGACCAACTCAAGGTGGATTTTGTTTTAGGATGAAAACAGAACGTTTAGATGCGTTAAAGATTTTAATTAGCCTTATTAAAGATAAAAAATCCTTAGCTCTATTAAATACCAATGCCAAACTAAGCCCCTTTACTAAGGAGCTTTGTTATGGCGTTTGCCGCCATTATTATCGTTTATCAGCAATAGCCGATTTATTTGTTAAAAAAAGACCAAAGGAAATAGAGCTTTGGTTATTATTGTTATTAGGTTTATATCAGCTGCATTTTTTAAAGAAACCACCCTTTGCAGCAGTAAAAGAAACGGTCGAACTTTTAACTCCCTTAAAAAAAGTATGGGCAAAAGGGCTTATTAATGCAGTTTTAAGAAATTATTGCCGCGAAGAGGCGACTATAGAAACAAAACTCGTCGCTAATAAAAGTTATCTATTTAACCACCCTGAATGGTTCATTAAAGCAGTACAAAAAGATTGGCCTAATGATTGGCAAGCTATCTTGGCTGCAAATGATAGCCATCCGCCGATGAGTTTACGAGTTAATGTTTCAAAGACTTCAAGGCAAAACTATCTTAATCTTTTGCAAGAAAAGGCCATTTCAGCATTTCCACATGCTTTTTCTGAGACTGGAATACGCCTTGAAAAACCAGTCGATGTGCAATCTTTACCTGAGTTTAATGAAGGCTTGGTTTCGGTGCAAGATGAGGCAGCCCAGTTTGCTGCAGAGATATTAGATCTAAAGGAAGGGCAAAAAGTATTGGATGCCTGTGCTGCCCCAGGGGGTAAGACCTGTCATATTTTAGAGACTGAACCTAATTTAAAAGAATGCATCGCTATCGATATAGATGAAAAAAGATTAGAAAGAGTAAAGCAGAATTTAGAGCGACTAAAACTAAAGGCTACCTTAATTTTAGCAGACGCCCTAGAACCGAACCGCTTTTGGAATGGTGAGCTTTATGACCGCATTCTTTTAGATGCACCCTGTTCCGCAACGGGCGTAATCAGAAGGCATCCTGATATTAAATTACTAAGAACAGTGGAAGAAGTAGAAGCAATTTCACAATTACAAAAAGCTATTTTACAAAGCCTTTGGCCTCTTTTAAAAGAGGGGGGGCTTTTCTTGTATGCCACCTGTTCGATTTTGAAAACCGAAAATGAACATCAAATTAAGGCTTTCTTAGACACACATAGAGATTGTGAGCTTATGGAAATCCAGGCTGCATGGGGGCTTAATACGGGTTACGGTCGACAAATTTTCCCTCAATCTAACGAAGCCGATGGCTTTTTCTACTCTTTATTAAAAAAAGTTAAAGTCTAAAAAAACAGCATACAGATGCATTTCTCTTTTTAATCGTTTAGATTATTAGGCCGCATTTTGCGGGAGTGAATAATATACTAAGGAGAGTGTAATGCAAAAGATTTACTTATCTTTAGCTATTTTAATAGCTTCTCAAATTAGCCATGCTATACCCTGTACTTTTGATGTTGCCAAGCAATGCAGTCTTGTCAGAAATATTTTGACCGATAAAACAGGGGATGGGCTCAATTATTTTGCAGCAACCAATTATGATCACCGTAAATCAGGGGAAATCAACGTTTATGATGTGAGTTATGTTAGTCGTTATTGTGATTCTAAAAATGAACCAGGCCAATTAAAACTAGGTTTAGAAAAAGTGGGTACTCGTTGGCGTTCGGGTGAAATTATGACAAGAGCTAATTTACAGTCGCCACCTTATAATGCTGAAACGCCGTCTGTAACTTGGGATACTAGCTCATTAACGCATGGTTATCTTGAAGTCGTAGCCAAGTTACCTAAATGCGAAACTAGCGATGATGGACTTTGTGAGGCTGGTACTAATCCCGCAAGCTACAATAATGGTTTATGGCCGGCAATTTGGCTTTTACCTAACCAAGATACACCTTGGCCAACTAATGGTGAAATCGATATTATGGAGGCTTATCCTAAAAATACAGCCTTTAATATAAGTACTGCGGCTTTGCATTTTAATGGTAAAGATCCTGCTTGTACCGGCACAGATTGTAAAGGAGCAGGTTATAGGTTAATTAGTAGAACAAACACGGATAAACTTTATAATGCCTTCCACACTTGGGGTTTTGAATGGGAAAAGGATAGTGCAAGCACTAAAAATGGCTATATTATTACAGGCTATTTTGATAATGCAAAAATCTGGGGGCCTTTAAAAACCGATAGTTTGCCTGCGGATGGTGCTAATGCATTAATGAGAGGTTTTAATGATCCCAATGGAGGTTATTATCTCATCGTTAATCTTGCACTAGGTGGTCCTTATGCTGGCGCACCCAGCTCGCATTTAAAAACAGCCTCTATGTATGTGCAAAGTGTCAAAAGTTATCAAGTGGTAGCACCAACGGAATGCAAAGCACCGACTAATATCACTTCAACTTATTCAAGTGATAAGAAAAAAATCACCTTAAGTTGGAAACAACCTACAGGTAGTTTAGCGATTGACAATTATCAGGTAAAAAATTGGGTGCAACAGGGGTTATGGCAGGGTAAGGCTTTAACTTGGACTGAATCAACCTTACCCGGTACTTCAGGCACTTTTACTTATTACCTCAATTCGGTTTGTGCAGGAAAATCGTCTGCTTTAGTTAAATATAGTGTAGTAATACCTTAGCTGTTATTTTAAACTTAAAATAATAAGAAAGGGTCTCTTAAATATCAGAGACCCTTTCTCTCTAATAGAGCTTATAAGGTTAATTTATGGATAACCAAAGCGAAATACCTAAAATTGTTGTGGTTGGAGGCGGTGCTGGTGGTCTAGAACTGGTTACTCGCCTTGGTCGAACTTTAGGCAAAAATAAAGAAGCTCACATTATTTTAATTGATAATAAATCAACTCATGTATGGAAACCTCTATTGCATGAAGTGGCTGCAGGCTCTCTTGATTCGAATATCGATCAGCTCAATTATTTTGCTCATGGCGCTTTAAATTATTATTCCTATCAACCAGGTCGAATGGTTAATCTCGATAAGCAAAATAAACAGATTATTTTAGCGCCTATTAAGGATGAGCTAGGCAAAATTATTATCGATGAAAGGCAGTTAGCTTATGATACCTTGGTTATTGCTGTAGGTAGCCGAGGCAATGATTTTAAAATTCCAGGAGTCAAACAATTTTGTTTAAGTTTAGATAATCTACAAGAAGCCAATGCTTTTAATCAAAAATATTTAAATTTCTTACTGTCTCTTAATTATCATTCAAATAAATCGCCTGTTTTAAATATTGCCATCGTAGGTGCAGGTGCTACCGGCATTGAGCTTGCAGCTGAATTGCATCGTTCATTAAGAGAAGTATCAACCTATGGCTTAGATAACCCCGCAATTAAGCAAATCACCATTAGTTTAATTGAGTCGGGAGATAGAATTTTAGCTGGTTTGCCTGAAGGAGTTGCTGCAGCAGTCAATGAAAAGTTAATGGGGTTAAATACCAAAATCTATCTTAATGAATCGGTTATTGAAGTGGCAGCAAATGGCCTTTATACTCAAAGTGGTCAATTTATTCCCGCCGATATTTGTGTTTGGGCAGCAGGGATAAAAGCGCCTTTATTTCTTAAAAAAATAGGTTTAGAAACCGATTCTGTTAACCGTTTAGTTGTGAATGCTTGTTTACAAACAACGATGGACGCCAATATTTATGCAATAGGTGATTGCGCACATTTGGTGGATAGAGAAACTAAAATTCTAGTACCAGCAAAAGCACAAGCAGCTCATCAGGAAGCACTTTATTTAGCTAAAATTTTGACAGATAAATACAGAAACAAAAATAAAATACGCCCTCATTTTAAATATCATGATAAAGGTTCCATCATCGCTCTAGCTACCTATGGTGCCTATGGAAATTTAAAGGCCAATAAGGTTCAGTATTACGTTAGCGGGAAAATAGCACTGTTTACTTATCGTACACTTTATTTTCTTCATCTTGTAACTTTATACGGCTTTTGGACAGCTCTTTGGTTTAAAATTGCGAGATCTCGAATTTTAAAATTGAGGCCACGTATGAAGTTACATTTTAATAAGTTTTAATGATGAGGCTGTCTAAATACCCCTCTCCCACAAGGGAGAAAGGGTAATTAAAGTGGTTTAAGATAATTTGCTATATTTTTGATTTGCTCATCCCAGCCTTCTTCATTCATTTTAAAAGCCTCATCCTGGCGTGCTTTAGGTAATTTTTCAAAACCTGACTCCTTAAAGCTAAGGCGAACTGCTGTAGGACTTTCTTCCAAGATAAATTCAACCAAGGTACAGGTTTCATTTGAATAATCTATTTCAGGATTCACGGCATAAGGGTGCCAATGAAAAGAAAAATACTTGAGAGGGTCAATTTTCACTGGTGTTAACTCAATATTAAGAGACTCATAACCAGGATAACTAAACGCCCCTATCGAAGTTTTCCCTTCAGCAAAGGGTTCTTTAAATCGAACGCGAAACCATTGATTGAAATGTCGATAGTTATTTACAGCCTGCCAAACCATTTCAATAGAGGCTTTTATTTCTACTGACTTTTCAATTATTTTATTCATAATATACCCTTCAAAATCGCTAAACCTTATTATAATAAGATTAAAGCAATATAAGAAAGGACGTAGGTATGGAAATTAATTGGCCACTTATTATCGTATTATTTTCCTTAAGCATTCCGGGTATTGTTATTACTATTCCTCGCCTAATTCATTTTTTATTAAAACAAAATTCGCAAGAATTGCAGAAACGAATCAGCACAATGGCTACGATACAAACGCTTCTCATGGCTTTTATCATGTGTTTTGCCGGTACTATCATTGCAACTAAGACAGGATTGAGGGCAAGTCCCTTAGATTCTTTAATACAAGGCCAGCCTGTTTTTGCAGAAATTCAAGAATTTATCTTGCCTTTAATTCTCTATACCCTACTCGCTATCGTCATATTTTGCTTACTTTATTATGGAATTGGTTCTAGTTTTTTAGATGAAAAAACCATTACAACGATGACCGAAATGCGTGCTGCAATTAAGGCCGATGGTTGTATCTTATATAATGGGATGACTGAGGAAATTTTTGCACGCTTTGGTTTAATGAATTTAATTGCCTTTTTTTCTATTCTTTTTTACGGGCAGAAAACAATGGCTATCTTTTGGATGTCAGCTTTTCTTAGTGGATTACTCTATGGTGCAAGCCAATTACCTGCTTATATTGCTGCAGGTTGCGTTTCAAGTCGACGTTTTATTTATATTATTTTGTTGATTTACACTAGTCAGGCACTCATTTTTGGTTGGTTATATTGGCAATACGGTTTAGTGGCTGCCATTATTTCTCATATGCTCTTCCATATATTTTGGTATATTTATCACAAAGTGTAATTTTTTTGTAAAGTTTGTTTTTCTTAAGATTTCGGTAATTTTTAGTCTATATTGTGTAATCATTAAATTGTATTTAATGGTTTACTCCTATGCAATACACGAATACTGCTGCTTATCTCGATGAACCTATTAGTTTGAATGCCAATACGCAACAAAAGCATGAAGACAAAATGGCCATCGTAACTGCTTATAGAAAATACAAAAGAGAGGCAGAGCGTGGTAATTCTATGGCTCAATATAAATTAGCAGAAAGCTTTCCTAAAGGCTCTGCTCAATATCTGGCTTGGATGGAAAAATCAGCCGAACAAGGCCTTACTAATGCTATGTTCGCTTTAAGCCAAGTTTATGCTGAAAAAGGTGATGTTAAAGCACTTCGATTTGCAAAGGCAATTTTAAATTCGAATGATAGCTTTATGAAGGCGGAAGTGAATGCCTTATTAGCAAATCATCCTAAATTAAAAGCGGAATTGTTGCCAATGCCTAAGGCTTCCGTCTTAAGCATTTTTGCAAATCAAACGAATAAGAGAGAAGTTGAAGTTTCGACTCCTGGCTTAAGCTTAGGCTGATTTCTTGCTTTTATCTTAAGATGAATTAAAATTTGTCCTTTTTGCAAACCTTATTAGGGTTTTCTTATCCTTTTTTATGAAAAGTCATTTTAAAATATTGCCGATTGAGAGTTTGCAACGAGGTCGTTATCAGCCGCGAGTTAGCTTTGCTGAGGATTCCTTACAAGAACTTGCTGATTCAATTAAAAGCCAAGGTTTAATCGAGCCTCTAGTTGTTAGAGAATTAGCGCTTAATCGTTATGAAATTATTGCAGGTGAAAGACGTTATCGTGCAGCGATTTTAATTGGTTTGCATGAAGTGCCCTGTATGATTGGCAATTATACAGATGAGCAAGCAGCTGCAGTTACTCTAATAGAAAATATCCAACGCCAAGAACTTAATTTATTAGAAGAGGCAGGGGGCTATCGCCGTCTTTTTGATGAATTTCATTTTCAACAAGATGAAATTGCTTTATTAGTGGGTAAGTCAAGAAGTCACATTGCTAATGTCTTAAGGCTTTTATCACTTGAAAAAGAAGTACAAGTTTATATTCGTGAAGAAAAGCTAAGCCTAGGTCATGCAAGAATGTTGGTTGGCTT
>JAIUOG010000169.1 GCA_020161725.1 Pseudomonadota bacterium | reverse complement strand
AAAAGAAGATATTTGTAACGTTAACTTTTTACATTGGGAAGAAGATAAAATAAGGTCTACAACGATTTTTATTTTCTTTAATTGCGCAAATTGTTTATCAAAAATATTGCCTTTTACCTTGGGATCAGTAAAAAGCATTTTTAATACTCGTGCATAATAATTGGCATTTTTATTTTTCTGTACACAAAAAAATAGTTGTTGGCCATTGGCATTATCGCCAACTAAACTATTAGGCTGAAGAAGCAAAATAAGCTCTTTTAAAAATTCGTCATTCATATCTTCAATAAACAACCGCAAAAAGATCAATATTTAACCATAAAAATCTTTTTTTATCCATATAACACCCAAAAAAGTGATTAATTTTTAATCAAAAATACAAAGCTGAGCTAAAATTAAAAGAATACAAAGAATAAGGAAATATCATGAATTATCAAGATGAAGCCTTTACACTTTCCAATCCTCGGTTATTGAGCGCTTGTTTTTTTGCGCTTTTAGCTGTCATTATTACCATTGCGATTGATTTTACCTTTGATTTTTTAGGCATAGAAAGGATGTTACCTACTTACCAAGCCATTCTTCTTGCCGTCGTCATTGCGGCTATCTTTGGCGCCTTATTTGGTGAGCGAATTGTTCATAGTCCTTATCCTTATAAAAAAAGAACTTTTGTTGCAGGATTCTTAATGGTTATCCTAGCCCTTCCCTTTTATGACCTCATTTTTCTTTATTTATTCAAACGTTATCATCCTGACTCCTTTATCGACTTTAAATTAGGCGATTTTTTTAATATGTATCTTTTTGTTTTGCTTTATAGTTTTTTATTAGCAGGGCTTTGGCTTGCAATATCAGCAGGATTGGCTGCAATATATTTGCGCGGGCAGCTTGTTTACGACATACTACATTCTAAATACGATATTGCTGAACGTCGCCGTACCAAACAATCTCTAAATAATGATACCAAGGATATTAAGACTAAGAATGACCCATACTAATCAAACATTTTTTAACCCACGCTATGTAGCTATGTTCTTTTTCGCATTTAATGCAATTTTATTTGTTATTCTTACTAAATATACTTTATTAAGTTTTAACCAAGCTAAAATTTTGCCTCTATGGCCAACTCTCGGTTTAGGTATATTAATAGGCGGTTTTTTAGGTAACCTATTTGGTTCTTCAATAGCAACTCAAAAACATTGGTTTAAAACCATCTTAATTGGCCTTGCAATGGCTTTATTAGCGCTCATTATTCTGACCCTAGTCTTATTCATTTATTATTACAGCCACCGAGAAACTATCTTTGTTAATTTACAAGGCATTAAAAATTACTTCATACTGGCAGGTACGCTTTTTCTATCATTACTTTTGACTATCGGGCTTTGGCTTATTCCATTAACTAGCCTTGCAGCTCTTTACTTTAATCGTTATTTTTATCCTCGCTTAATTAAAGCGGCTAGTGATTCAAAGCCTATTCAAAAATGAAAAAACTCACTGATTTTGATAATTTAATTGCTTTAATGCAGGAAAAGGCTGTCGTTATTACACCTAATAAACGTTTAGCTAAATCTTTTTTGGAGGATTTTTTTAAATCGAATCAAGCAAACGTCCAAGATAAGCCATTTTGCTTACCTCTAAATAGTTTTTTAGAAATACAATATAAAAAGCTCGCCTTTAATAATTTAGCTAAAACGTATCCGCATCTTTTAACAAAAGCTCAACTTAATTTTTTATGGGAAAATACCTTAGAGGAACAAAATTTAGATAAAAATTTGGCTAAAGCCATGCAAGAAGCTTGGGACAATAGCTTAGCTTGGGGACTTTCTTTCAAGGACCCACTTTTATCATCGACAAATCAAGCAAAGTTATTTCTTAAGATAGTGAGCAAGCTCGAAGCGAAATTAATTGAACTTGATGCTATCAGCCAATCTCAATTAATTGATTTTTTAATCAAAGAAGACTTTGAAATTAAGAGTAACTCTTTGATTTTCGCCTGTTTTAATGATTTTTCACCTCAATTAGAGATTTTTCAAAGAAAATTAGCAAAGCAAGGCACTGAAATTTTTCATTATGAACCAAAAGAAAAAGAAGCGGATATCAAACTTTTTGCAGCTAAGGACGAAAAAGAGGAATACCAATCACTGATAAACTGGCTCAAAGCAAATCTAGGCTCTTCGGCACAAATTGCTGTAGTTGTTCCCAATTTAGCTGAAAAAAGCCAACAGTTAATTAGACTTTTAGAAAAAGAAATACCAAATCTTGAATTTAATATTTCATTAGGGGAGGCCTTATCGCATTTCCCCCTAGTTGCTCACGCCCTGCATTTACTTTCTCTAAACCAAAGCAAACTAAAAAATAAAGATCTAAAACTCCTTTTACATTCACCCTTTGTTCAAGATTCAGCAAAAGAAATGCTAGCAAGAGCTTCTTTTGCTGAAGAGCATTTTTTACTTTTAGAAGAAGAAATTCCTTTTTCTAAATTTATCGATGAATTAGAAAAGAGAAATTTAAGCTTGGCAAGCTTATTACAAAACTTAAATCTATATCCTAGCAAAGCCTCGGTAGAAAGTTGGATTGATTCTTTTAAAGAACGATTATTTTCCCTAGGCTTTCCTGGCGAATATTCTTTAAATTCAGCCAATTATCAATGTTATCAACGTTTTTTAAATTTATTAGATGAATTTAAACTTTATCAATTTATTAAGCCTGAAATGACCCTGGATGAGGCTTTAACTCATTTTAAAACGCTCTGCCAAAATACTTTATTTCAGGCTGAAACTAAAAAGGCACGAATTCACATTTTAGGCCTTTTAGAAGCATCGGGTTTAAGTTTTGATAAATTATGGTTGCTTGGCTTTACTGATCAAATTTTACCGCAAGGGATAAAACCATCTCCCTTTATTCCACTTGGCCTGCAAAAATCAAAAGAAATGCCCTATGCAAGCCTTGATAGAGAAAAAAGATTAGCTGATAAAATAATCCATCGTTTTAAACAAGCAGCGAATGAGATTGTTTTTAGCTATCCTGCAATGACTGAAGAAAAACCTAATTTACCTAGCCCTTTAATTAAAGAATTGCCAGCCTATAGTTTTTCGGCAGAACCGTCCGTTGCGGCTCTTAATAAACCACTTGAAGTATTAGCAGAAGATTATCAATTGCCCTTGAAACCGGAAGAAAAAGTATTTGGTGGAACAGCTATCTTAGCTAATCAAGCTAAATGCCCCTTTAGAGCCTTTGCTTCACATCGCTTACATCTAAAAGAAAGAGATAATTTAAGCGAAGGACCCAATGCCCGCGAAAGAGGCCATTTAATTCATGAATTAATGGAAACTCTTTGGCTTCAATTAGAAGATCAACAAAAACTTTTGACCCTTTCTGAAAGCGAGTTAGATCAAATTATTGATAAAGCCATAGAAAAAGCGTTAGAACCGATTATCCAAAGGCGCGCTTTTTCTTTTTCTAAATTGATCCAAGAAGTAGAAATCAAACGTTTAAAAAGATTAGTCAAATACTGTCTTAACTGGGAAAAAGAGCGCCCTCCTTTTAAGGTTGAAAAATTGGAAGGTTCCTTTGCTATCACTTTAGGCGAGCTTCCTTTCAATATTCGAGTAGATAGATTAGATAGTCTAAGTGATGGTTCTAAATGGGTGATTGATTATAAAAGCAGCTTACCAAGCCCCCT
>JAIUOG010000168.1 GCA_020161725.1 Pseudomonadota bacterium | reverse complement strand
TTCCTGTCGTATTTGTCGTTATTGCTCTATTTCTTTTTGCAGGTGGAAGCATGATTGGTGCTCTTATCGTTTTAATCTGGGGAACATTAGTGATGTTTATTGCTGATCACTTTGTAAAACCTGTTTTAATTGGGGGCGCTATCAAACTACCTTTCCTTGCTGTTTTATTTGGAATTTTAGGCGGTGTTGAAACTTTAGGTCTTTTAGGTTTATTTGTAGGGCCTATAGTGATGGTTCTATTTATCACTCTTTGGCAGGAGCCTCAGACCATCCAAAAAATATCTCTTGAAAAAATTTAAGGATTGTTTGTGGAAAAAATATACAGTTTATGGCATAATAGCCTGGTTTTTTCGTTCTAATGGAGTATGGGTAGTATGAATAAGCGTTGGTCTACTATGAACAGAGATATGCGTGCTGCTGAAAAAATTATGGAAGAATATGCTGCAAAAAAAAATGCAGATTCTTTGGGTTTATTTGAAATTGTAGTGAATGAAAAAGAAAAAAAAATGAATTTCCGTGTCTCTTCCTGGGTTGTCATTTTAGCCAAACATTTTAAATCAGTTTATGGTGAGGCTAGAGGGGATGTAGTAACAAGAAAAGTGATTAGTCGCTGCATTACGCAAGACGAGGTTGTACATTAGACCTCTGCGAGTTTCTGAAGAAGTCTATTAAAATTAAAGCGTTGTTGGCCTTTTTTAATAAAATGCTAACAGAACTAAAGTTAAAGGATTAACTTTCATGCCGGCAAGCAACCCCACTTTAAAAGCCCGCGCTTCTTTTTATATTAAAGATTTAGTCATTCTTAATCCTAATCTCATCAAAGGTATCGAAATTCTATTGGCCTTTAGTGATTTTGCCTTAAGGCAAATAGAGATTTTAAAAAAATTACTAAAAGAAGATGATTGTCTACAAAATTATAATTTGGAGGATTATCTTCGCTTAGTTGGCGAAATACAGGTGGAAGACCTTTCCCTATTTCAACAAGCAATCCGTCACTTTAGACATTATCATCTTTTAAGATTATTAGTGCGTGAATTATCCGGCTTAGCTTCAACTGAAGATAGCCTTAAAGCTTGGTCTTATTGTGCTGAGGCCCTCATTTTAAAAACGCTCAATTTTTCTTTAAACAATTTTTCAAAAATACATGGCTTGGCTCTTTCCAAGGATCAAAATAAAACGGAGCTTTATGCTATTGCGATGGGAAAATTAGGCGGAGAGGAATTAAATTATTCCTCAGATATTGATCTTATTTTTGCATTTTCCGAATCAGGTTCGACATCAGGGCCAGAGGTTATTTCCAATCAAGAGTATTATACGAAGGTCATTCAACTGTTTGTTAAATTAATGCAGGAAATAACAGTAGATGGTTTTGTTTTTCGTGTGGATTTACGCTTAAGGCCTAATGGGGATAGTGGTGCCTTGGTTTCCAGTCTTTTTTCTCTTGAAACCTATTACCAAGAACAAGGGCGAGATTGGGAGCGTTATGCAATGGTTAAAGCACGTCTTCTAGGTAGTGACTTTCTTCGAGATAAAAATTGGATAGATTCATTGATAAGTCCTTTTGTTTATAGACGTTATGTCGATTTTAGTGTCATTGAATCATTAAGAAGCATGAAATCAATGATAGAACGGGAGGTAAAATTAAACCCGCAGCTCAATGATATTAAAAGGGGGCTTGGAGGGATTCGTGAGATTGAATTTATTGTTCAAAGCATTCAATTAATAAGAGGTGGGAGAATAAAATTCTTGAAGGAAACATCAACGCTTAAAGCCTTATCTTCATTAAGCGATACTAAACTTTTAAATAAAGTGCCAACCTTAAAAAAAGCCTATCTCTTTTTAAGAAAGCTAGAAAATTTATTACAAAGTCAAAATGAAGAGCAAACTCATTCTTTGCCCAAAGATGATTTTAAAAAAGAGCAAATTGCTTTTGCCATGGGTTTTAAAGATAAAAACCATTTAGAAAAAAGATTACAGCAATACCAGCGAATCATTCGTTTTTCATTTCAGTCCATTCTTTATAAGTCGGATTTTTATGAAGACAATCAACGTTCAATTGCAAACCAGCTTCTAAATTTATGGCAAGGACATATTGAAAATGGGATGGCCATTCATTTGCTTTCGAGTATGAATTTTAAAGAGCCTGAGCGTTGTTATAATTTATTGCAAGCCTTTAGACATGGCTCGCGTTGCAGGCGATTAAGCCAATCTGCGCGTCTACGTTTAGATAGTTTTATGGTTTTATTACTTAATGAACTTCAATCTATAGACGAGGCCCATTCTGTTTTACTCGAAGTGCTTCGGCTTTTAGAGAATATAGTGGGTCGAAGTGCTTATCTTGCTTTATTGACTGAAAATCCCTCTGTTTTAAAAGAACTTATTTATTGGTTTCAGCATAATCCCTATATTAGCTCCATGATAGTCAATCAACCCTTTCTTTTAGAAAATTTATTGGAAGAGGTTCACACGCATTCATTGCCATCTAAAAAAGAGCTTACGAAAATTCTTAGTGATAAATTAAAAGATTGTCAGGATAAAGAGTTAGAGGATGAAATTTTACGACAATTTAAGTTAACTTACTGGCTATTAGCTGCTCGAACGGAAATGTTTGGGCAGTATAATGCTTTAAGAATAGGGCGGTTTTTAGCGGATGTCACTGATGTAATTATTAGAGAAGTTTTAAATTTAAGTTGCAGAGAATTAGAAAAAAAACACTCTATTATTGAACAAATAAAAAAAGATTTGGCGGTTATTGCTTATGGCAAGTTAGGTAGTCGGGAAATGAATTATGATTCTGATCTGGATTTAGTATTTCTGCATGCATCAATTCTGGAAGATGAAATGCTTATAACCCGATTAACACAAAAAATATTGCATCGATTAAATACACGCTCTCAGCTAGGTATTTTATATACTGTAGATACCCGGCTAAGACCTTCTGGTTCTGCGGGTTTATTAATTACTAATATTGATGCCTTTATTAATTATCAGCAAAACAATGCCTGGACTTGGGAACATCAAGCCTTATTAAGAGCAAGGCCTATTGTTGCTAATAAGATATTAAAAAAGCGTTTTTCCTTATTGAAAGAAAAAATACTTTTTCTTCCTAGAAAAATAGAGGTTCTTAAACAAGATGTAATCTCAATGCGATTAAAAATAGGCAGCTACAATGATCCTAATCAAATTAAGTACGCAGAAGGTGGTCTTTTAGATCTTGAGTTTTTAACTCAATACCTTATTTTAGCTAATCCTAGGAATAGTTTTGTCTCCTATACCAATACGCAAAGTTTATTAGAACATTTGGCTGAGGAGGGAGTTATTAATAAAAATGAACTACTAAAATTAAAAAATGCCTATCGGCATTATCATCAGTTATTACATCTTCAATTATTAAAACCAGGTTCCAAAGACTATCATCTACCTTATGCAGATGCTTTGGTAATTAAATCGATTTATGAGCGGTATTTGCGGTAAATATTTAGGTGAAAAGAAGTGAGGCTATTTTTTAAAATGCATAAAAAGCCTGTCATTCCATGTAGGCGCCGAGTGAACCTGGCATTTAATTGCTCAAAAGAGCAATATTGAACCTTTTGATTCAATTTATTGTCATTCCCGCGTAGGCGGGAATCTATTTCTTAAAGTGGCACCTCACTTTGTTTGATAAATGGATTCCCGCCTACGCGGGA
>JAIUOG010000167.1 GCA_020161725.1 Pseudomonadota bacterium | reverse complement strand
TTTGATAATTAGTGTTTTGGCTTTTATTGTTTGGTATTTAGTGAGTAAAGATCTTAATATTTCTTTACCGCGCTTGGTAACTGTGTTAATAATTGCCTGTCCACATGCATTAGGTTTGGCTATTCCCTTAGTTGTAGCCAAATCGACATCTTTAGGTGCTAAGAATGGCTTATTAATAAAAGATCGCCATGCTTTAGAAATTGCTAGAAAAATAGTCTCTAATTTAAATCGGCCTGCAAAAGCTTCAATCCAACGCATAGAAACAAGAGAACCTCTTTACCCGGCTCATGAATTAAATGGCCTAATACCCATTGATACAAGAAAACCTTTTGATATTAGAGAAGTGATTGCAAGAATCGTCGATGCATCTGAGTTCGATGAATTTAAAACCTTATTTGGTACAACCTTAGTTTGTGGCTTTGCCCATCTCTTTGGTTATCCGATCGGTATTATTGCCAATAATGGAATTTTATTCGGCGAAAGTGCAGAAAAAGGCTGTCATTTTATTGAACTTTGCTGCCAACGTCAGATTCCACTTATTTTTTTACAAAATATTACCGGTTTTATGGTCGGCTCTAAATACGAGGCTGCTGGTATCGCTAAACATGGTGCCAAAATGGT
Organism: Pseudomonadota bacterium; assembly: GCA_020161725.1. Classification (GTDB taxonomy): domain Bacteria; phylum Pseudomonadota; class Gammaproteobacteria; order Legionellales; family Legionellaceae; genus Tatlockia. The sequence continues at coordinate 3,073 of JAIUOG010000167.1, read as the reverse complement.
AACAGCTGTTGCGACTGCCAATGTACCTAAATTGACGATGATTGTTGGCGGTTCTTTTGGTGCAGGAAACTATGCGATGTGTGGTCGAGCCTATAATCCTAACTTTCTCTGGACCTGGCCCAATGCCAGAATTTCTGTCATGGGTGGTGAACAAGCAGCCAACGTACTGGCACAGATTAATCGCGATAAACATAGCGCACAAAATACCGATTGGTCTTTAGAAGCAGAAGAACAATTTAAAAATGAATTAAGGCAACAATATGAAGAGCAAGGCAATCCTTATTATGCTAGTGCCAGGCTCTGGGATGATGGGGTAGTCGCGCCCCAAGACAGTCGCCTTGTTTTAGGCTTAGGCCTCTCTGCGGCGCTCAATGCACCGATTGGGAAAACTCATTTTGGCATCTTTAGAATGTAAGGATAAATTGTGTCTAATCTTAATGCTGAATTAAAAGATAAGCTTTTCATTTTGACCTTGAATCGCAGCGAAAAACACAATGCTTTTGATGATTTAATCTTAAAAGATATGCAAGCCTTTTTAGATGAAGCGATTAACACGCCAAAAGCAAGAGCCATTATTTTAAGGGCGAATGGCAAACATTTTTCAGCAGGCGCTGATTTAAATTGGATGCAACGCATGGTTTCCTTTAGCCAAGAAGAAAATGAACAAGATGCGATGGTTTTAGCGAAAGTAATGCATACCTTACATACAAGCCCCAAACCCACTCTTGCCTTGGTGCAAGGTTCTGCCTTTGGGGGAGGTGCAGGCTTAGCTGCTGCCTGTGATATTGCCATTGCCGCAGAAAATGCGCGTTTTTGCTTTTCTGAAGTCAAATTAGGGTTAATTCCTGCTGTGATTAGCCCTTATGTAGTCAATGCAATTGGCGCAAGAGCCGCAAACCATTTATTTATTTCAGCTGAAATGTTTGATGCAGAAAAAGCGCAGCAATTAGGTTTAGTACAAAAAATAGTCACAGAAGATCTGCTTTTAGACTTTGGTTTAGACTATGCAATGCAATTAACTAAACTGGCTCCAGAGGCCATTGCACAATCTAAAAAGCTAGTTGCTGATATAGCTAATCAGCCTATAGATGAATCTCTTTTAGAAAAAACAGCGGCTTTAATCGCTAAAAAAAGAATTTCAGCTGAAGGTCAAAAAGGATTAAAGGCCTTTTTAAATAAAGAAACCCCGAATTGGAATTAGGATAGCCCATGTTCAATCGTATACTTATTGCTAATCGTGGTGAAATTGCCTGCCGTGTTATTCGCACAGCCCAAAAAATAGGGATTGAAACCATTGCGATTTATTCCACTGCAGACGAACATGCTTTACATGTTTTAGCTGCTGATAAAGCCTATTGGATAGGTGATTCTACAGCCAAAGAAAGTTATCTTAATATTGCTGCCATTATTAAAGTGGCGAAAGAATCCGGTGCCGAAGCCATTCACCCAGGTTATGGTTTTTTATCTGAAAATCCTGAATTTGCCAGAGCCTGTGAAAAAGAAGGCCTTATTTTCATTGGTCCAACGCCAGAAGCGATGGAGGCAATGGCTTCCAAACAATTAGCAAAGCAGCTTCTACAAAAATCTAATGTACCCTTAACCCCCGGCTATCATGGTGATGCGCAAGAGGATGATATTTTATTCTCTGAAGCGAAAAAAATCGGCTTCCCTGTTTTATTAAAAGCAGCCAATGGCGGCGGGGGTAAGGGAATGCGTGCGGTTTTTGATGAAGCAGGTTTTAAAGAAGCCTTACAAGGTGCGCGTCGAGAATCAAAGGCTTTTTTTGCTGATGAAACCATGTTAATTGAAAAACTTGTTTTAAATGCTCGGCATATTGAAGTACAAATTATGGCGGATAACTTTGGTGAGGTTGTCCATCTTTTTGAACGTGATTGTTCTATCCAAAGACGCCATCAAAAGATTATTGAAGAAGCGCCAGCACCCAATCTTTCAGAAGAGCTTAGACAAGCAATTACTAATGCAGCCTGCCAGGTTGCCCGCTCCATTAATTATCGCGGCGCAGGTACAGTTGAATTCTTATTGGCTGAAAATGGCGAATTTTATTTTATGGAAATGAATACGCGTCTTCAGGTAGAACATCCTGTAACTGAAATGATAACAGGCGAAGACCTAGTTGCTTGGCAATTAAAAATCGCCTCTAACGAACCCCTACCCTCATCTAAAGATTCACTTAAAATCAACGGGCATGCTATTGAATGTCGAATTTATGCCGAAGATCCTTTTAATGAATTTATGCCCTCTGTCGGCAAAATTGATTTTTTAGAAGAACCACAGGGTGAAGGGATTCGAATTGATACTGGTGTTGGCCTTAATTCCACCATCAGCCGTTATTATGATCCGATGATTGCAAAATTAATTTGCTATGGTAACACCCGCGAAGAAGCGTTAAATAAAACTAAAAGAGCGCTTAAAGCCTATGCTATTAGTGGCGTTAAAACCAATATCCCATTTTTAGAAGCAATAGCCGAAAATAATAATTTTATTAAAGCTAATTTTAGTACGGATTTTTTAAATCAAGAAAAAATTCAATTAGAAAAACCCAATAAACAATTAGCTTTTATCTTGGCAGCAAGCCTAGATTATCTCAAATTAAATGATACCAAAGAGCCTCTTTTACTAGCAAATCTAGGTTTTCGTCTTCATTTAGCAAAAACCTGGAGTTGGGACTATCGAATTGAGGAAGAGAAAGAGTCTATTCAAATTAATGCTATTGATAAAAATAGCTTTGAACTAAGTTTGGGCGATGTAGCATATAAGATATCTGCCTTTTTACAAAAGGGTAAGCTTTCTATCCATCTAAATAACGAAATTTTCTCTTTTCTTTTTGCCAACGAAGAACAGGGTATTCATTTTTATTTACCCCAAGGTCCTTTGTTTGTACATCGCTTTCAATATGAGCCATCTAAACAAAATCAAACGCATAAAAAGGATTTAGTAGCGCCAATGACCTCCACAGTGGTCGCTATACTTAAAAGTAAAGGGGATAAAGTAAAAGAAGGCGAAAGCTTAATTGTTTTAGAGGCGATGAAAATGGAACATACTATTTTTGCCC
>JAIUOG010000013.1 GCA_020161725.1 Pseudomonadota bacterium | reverse complement strand
GCGGAAAAAGATGAATTAGTTGATGATTTAGAAGTTTTTTGATATATATACGCAAGTTTCTATAAAAAAAACGATCAAATAAACGAGAGTATGACAACCGTGAAAAATGATGCCGTGAGTAATATGGGCATAGCTCCATACCAAGAAAGTGCTGATGAAGAATATATGAATGAGAAGCAACTTTCACATATCGAAAAGATATTGCTAGCATGGCGACAATCGCTCATGGAAGAAGTTGATAGAACAGTAACTCATATGAAAGACGAGGCAGCGAATTTTCCTGATCCTTCTGATAGAGCAAGCCAAGAAGAAGAATTTAGTCTAGAGTTACGTACTCGTGATAGAGAACGTAAATTAATTAAGAAAATTGAAGATGCTTTAGAGCGTTTACACGATGATGCTGATTTTGGTTATTGTGAAGCCTGTGGTATTGAGATTGGTTTAAAACGCCTAGAAGCACGCCCCACTGCAACTTTATGTATCGATTGCAAAACCTTGTCTGAAATTAAAGAACGCCAAAATCAAGGTAATTAGTTTGAGAATCTTAGTAGCACTGCCTTAATTTTTAAGACAGTGCTCCCTAAATCCTTCACTTCGCACTCCATAAGATCCTTCAAATAGCATCGCTATTTTCAGGTGACAGAGAGCCCCCTGTCATCTGAGCACAGTACCTGTCATTCTGAGCTATGCGAAGAATCTTCTTGAATGCAGAGCCCGAACTCTCCCAAAACCTCTTACCAGCATAGTTATCAAACTACTACTGCTGCTTCGCTTAGCACCTGTCCTACGTCTCTTATATTAAATAACTTTCTATTATTTTTAAGTACCGTTTAAGAGCACCTTTATTTTTTTGTAAAATCTCATTGGCTTGATTAATAAGCTGCATTTTTTTAACTCGGTCAGAATGCAAGGAATTTACTTTTACCACTAACTGCTTTGCATCATTTATAAGAATAATCGCTGAAGCCTCAGATAATTCTTTACAAATATCTTTAAAATTATGCACATAGGGACCCGAAAGAACAGGAATTTGCATTGCTATAGGCTCAAGTACATTATGTCCTCCCACAGGCACTAAACTACCCCCAACAAAGGCATAATCACTTATTTGATAAAACCCCAATAGCTCTCCTAAAGAATCAATAATAACAACGTCAGGGTTATTGCTTAGGCTTTGAATTTGACTTCTTAAGCCCGTTTTAAAACCCCAATTTTTACTTAACTCTTCCACTTTATTAAAACGTTCAGGATGCCTTGGGGCAATCAGCAACAGAATGTTTGGGATATCTTTTTGTAATTGCTTTAAATTACTTAAGATTAGTTCTTCTTCATTCTCATGGGTACTAGCAGCAATTAAAATTGGCCTTTTTTCACCCCATAGATTTTTTAATGTCATGAAAATATCATTATTTACATACTTTGTTTTTAGATCAAATTTTAGATTTCCAACCACCTTTACATTCTCTGCATTAGCAGATAAATTTTTAAACCTTAAAGCATCTGTCTCTGTTTGCACTAAAATATGAGTAAATTTTTGTAATATAGGCTTAATTAAAAAACGTAACTTTCGATAACCTTGATAAGACCTTGGTGATAAACGTGCATTGATTAATAAAAGTGGGATTCCAGCTTTTCTAGTAAAATAGATAAGATTGGGCCAAAGCTCTGTTTCAACAATAATAGCTACTTTAGGTTTTATTTTTTTAAAAAAACGTTTTACTGCAAAACTAATATCATAAGGTATGTAACGATGCGTCACTTTAGCACCGAAATACTGCTCTATTTTTGCAGCACCTGTAGGAGTCATTGTAGTAATTAAAATACTTTTATTTTTATCTAATAATTCATCGACAAGAGGAATAATAGAAATGACTTCGCCAAGAGAAACAGCATGAATCCATATATCAACGTTTAAAGGAGAAAGTGAACCGAGCATAAAACGCTCATTAATTCGTTCTTTATACGAAGCTAATTTTCTACCTTTCCACCAAAGACGGAAATAGAGATAGGGCATTATTAAATATAGAAAAAAAGAATAAACCCAACGCATAAAAACTCTATAGTAGAAAAAAATAATTATAGCAAATGGGGTACTCTATTGTCATCTTGCGGCCTTTTGTCATTTTTAACCCGCATAAAAAATAGTAAATCCTCAAAATAAAATAAAAGCAATTATAATAGCCTGTTAAATCCCCCCTTGAGAGAGAGGGGCGGATTAAAAGCTTGGATAAAATCCTACCTACAAATCCTGAAACAAAGACTTTACCTAATTCAACTTACTGAATATCTTAAGCTCTATTAGGATGACAACAAACAAATTACTGCGCTATTTTCTATAATCATTATATAGAGAGTGATCTCATCATGAATTTAAGAGTAAAATGACAAGTAACTATTGTTTAGAAGGTATATCAATGACTCCACGCCAATTTTTTTCATCTAACCGTTGGACAGGTAAACTGATTGGTGCCTTCATTGGTTATATCATTGGCGGACCTGTCGCAGCTTTCTTTGGTATTTTAATTGGTAATCTTTTTGATAAAGGCGCTTTAACTTATTACAACAGACCTCATTGGTCTTATCACACAGAAAAAAGACAGGCTGTACAAAATATTTTTTTTGAAGCTACTTTTACTATTATGGGTCGCATTGCCAAAGCAGATGGACGTGTATCAGAAGAAGAAATTAATGTGGCAAAAAGATTGATGGGAGAAATGCGTTTAAATAAGCAGCAAAAAGGTCTAGCACAACAATATTTTGGGACGGGCAAAGCAGCTGATTTTGATGTAGTTAACATTTTATTACGCTTAAAGGAAGCCTGTCGCTATAATCCTGAATTGTTAAAATTATTCGTTGATATTCAATATAAGGCAGCGCAAACAGATGGCTTATCAACCAGCAAAATCAATGCCCTTGATCAAGTTTTAAAAATATTAGGTTTTGCTCCTTTAAATAAACAGCAACGCTTTTACGATGATTTTGATCCCAGAGGCTCAACAAATTATCGTTCTAATTCAGAAAATAGCTATTCTTCTTATCAAAATAGAGGTGATATTCTAAGCCAAGCTTATGCTATTTTAGAATTAAATCCCTCCTCAACTAAGCAAGAAGTGAAAAAAGCTTATCGACGCTTAATCAGCAAAAATCATCCTGATAAATTAATAGCTCAAGGTTTACCCGAAGAAATGATTAAATTAGCTAATGAAAAAACACAGAAAATTACTAAAGCCTATGAACAAATATGTGAAGCTAAGGGCTGGTAAATTAATTATAGTGGGTTAGCTATTCTGTTTGTTTCAGGTAATTTACACATCCAAGCATGCAAAAGGGCGAGGAGACTTTTTTCATAATACAGATAATCATGAGAAGCACCAGGCAAGGTTATCTTTTTATATTTTCCCTTCAAAGCAGTACTCTGCCGTTGTTTTAACTGAGCCTTTACTGTTTCATAATCAAATTGTGCTATTACATCCAATATGGGAAAAACTATTTTTTTAAGATTGAGCTCTGATGCTTTTTCATCAAAAGCGGATAATAAAACTAATCCATTGACTCGTTTAGCTTGCAGTTGACTAAAATAATCAATTAATTCTTGCAAATGAGAACCATAATGTATAAGTACTATTTTTTGGCTCGCTCCTTTCTTTAAAGCAATAAAGATATCGGGTAATTGTTCAGCCCATTTCGTTTGCTTTGCAAGATCAAAGATAGCCACAGACCATCCCATTTTAGCTAATGAAGGTGCTAATTGGAGTAAAATTACATTTCCTTCCCAGCTTTCACTACCAGCTAGCAATAAGATTGCCCCCCGTTGTTGTTTCGCTTCACAGGGCCAAAAGGCTAAACTTAATTTTTGCCCTTTGGCATTAATGTCCAAAGTAGTTTGCTTAGCAAAAGAGCTGTATATAGCCAATAAAAAACAGCCAATAAATAATAAGGGCCGCATAAGCATGGAAAATTTAGTGTGGGTAAAAAAAGAATGCAAATATCCTGCCTTAAATCAAGGCAGGAATTCTATACCAGAATTATCGAATAAAATTCGAATGTCTTCACCGATAACTTTATGAGCTACCGTCGTTGGGTGGACAGGGTCAAAGAACAAATAACCTTTGCAATTGCTCGATTCATTGTGTGTACGAACTAAGCTTGCCACTTCAATTGCTGAATTCTTAGTTGCTTTTTCAACTAAAGAATCATAGCAAGTATCCACTACATTAGTGATGCCATAAGGTAGGGGATTAACCAATACCTCATCAAGCCTTGCATTCACATCATAGAAAAGCCAATCAATTTCGGGTTGATTCTGTCTAGCAGAAAGATATTTTTCAAATATCATTTGATTATGAAGTTTAGAAACGGTATCTAATTGTTCTTTAGCATCAAAACCATTCGCAAAAGGAGTTGTACCCAAATTAGGTGCGTTGATGAGTAAAATATGTTTTGCCCCAGCTTTAATTAAACGCTGCAAACCTTTATCAATACCATCACTTACTTCATTAACAGCTGTCGTCATATCATCTGGAATGCCAAGGTAATTATTAGCACCTATCCAGACAACATAAAGACTATTATCATCTGCTTTTCCTTGATGGGTTGTTAGATAAATATCTAACTCACGTTTAAAAGTAAATAAAACATCCTCATCTTCCTCACTAACCCCAGCCCCACCAAAGGCATAATTTAAAAGGTGTGCACTCGCATTTTCTTTATAATAGCTATCAAGAAGATATTCCGCCCAAACAGGCCCGTTACAAAAATGACCTTTATAGTAAGGAGGCGATTGAGGTAATTGCTTATTCATATATTCATAGAAATTGCCTGTATCCGATAAACTATCACCAAATACGACAAGATTATTTAAAGTAGTCGCAAAACTCAAACTTGAAAATATTAAAGCAAATAAAGTAGATAGAACTTTCATCTGCACCCTTATTAAAAAATTTTTAATTAAAAAAGTAGGATTATAATACACAAAAATTGAGGCAAGCAATCAAGCTGTTTTTTTTCACAGCTTGATCGTTGTAAATAACCCTAATGAGCAACATCCAAAGATGTTATTTTTAACTGTCTTCCGCAAACCCAAGCTTTATTTAAAGCTTGGAACGCTTCTTTAGGCATTCCTTTAGGTAAACATACAGTTGAATGATCATCATGAATTTTAAGACGGGTAATAAATTTACTTTGTAAACCAGCTTCATTTGCAATTGCACCTACAATGTTACCTGGTTTGACGCCATGAACACGACCTACATCAATACGATATAACTCTTGTTCAAAATTATCATCTCTACCTTGAAAACCCCTTTTACCGCCGTTATCACGATCTCTATCACGATTGCGCTCAAATCCGCCTCTGCCACCACGCTCTTCTTTACCAAATGATGGTCTAGAAGAAGAACGTCTTTCACCATCAAAACGGCCTTCTTTTACGCGTGGCTCACTAACTTGTTTTGGTAGATCACACTGCCAAGGCTTATCTTGGTTAAACATTAATGCTAAGACTGCTGCAACTTCTTTGGCTTCAACTTCAGGATTATCTGTTAAAAATTGTTCAACTATACGTTGATACGAAGCGACATTTTCATGACCTAAGCGAGACTTGATATTAGCCATGAGACGAGCTTCTTTAGCTTGTTGAATTAGGTGATTATTAGGCACTGCTATTTTTTCAATGCGTTGACGCGTATGGCGCTCGATAGTATTTAAAATGCGTGATTCGCGAGGAGTAATGAAAAGAATAGTAACACCACTACGCCCTGCACGCCCTGTTCTACCAATTCGATGTACATAAGTTTCGCAATCATGAGGCACGTCATAGTTAATAACATGAGTTACGCGCTCTACATCCAAGCCTCTTGCTGCTACATCAGTTGCGACTAAAACATCAATTAAACCTTGTTTAAATTGAGCAATAATTCGTTCTCTTAAAGGTTGAGTTAAATCACCATGAATTGCCATAGCGCGATGGCCTTGTTTTTGTAAGACTTCAGCAACTTCTTCAGTACTGCTTTTTGTTCTTACAAATACAATCACGCCTTGTGTTTCTTCAACAGCTAAGATACGTAATAAAGCATCTGGTTTTTGCGAACCTGAAGCAAATAAAAAGCGCTGTTCAATTGATTTAACAGTAGCAGTTTCAGATTTGATTTCAACTGAAACAGGGTCTTTTAAGTAACTATTGGCAATTTGGCGGATACGATAAGGCATTGTTGCAGAGAATAAAGCCATTTGCTTATCATTAGGTAATTTAGCAAGAATAGTTTCAACATCTTCGATGAAACCCATTCTAAGCATTTCATCTGCTTCATCAATCACAAACGTTTTTAATTTGTCTAAATGTAAGGTTCCACGCTCGATATGGTCAAGAATTCGGCCAGGCGTACCTACAACAATTTGCGCACCATCTTTTAACTGCTTTAATTGGCGTCTGTAATCTTGTCCGCCACAAAGCACAGAGACACTTACCCGCTGATTAGAAGACAAAGCTTCAATTTGCTCTGCAACCTGAATAGCAAGCTCACGAGTAGGCGCTAAAACAAGGGCTTGTGTTGAATTAGATTGGGTTGAGAGATTCTGTAAAATAGGGAGTGCAAAAGCCGCTGTCTTACCTGTACCTGTTTGCGCTTGCGCGATAAGATCCTGACCTTTTAAAAAAACAGGAATAGCTTTAGCTTGTACAGGAGATGGGTTTTTAAACTCCATATCTGAAAGCGCTTTTAACAAAGTATCCGATAAACCAAGTTCAGCAAAACCAGGTACTTCTTGTGTTATTTCTTGTGCCATAATAAATCCCAGATGATTTAATTTAGCACAATCTGCGCTAAATGATATAAAAAATGAACAGTATAATAACAAAATAGCCAGGGTTATGCACGACATTTCTTCTTTTTATCAAAGGAAAAATTTTTTAGCGTTAAAACTTGTTTGTATTTATTCAAGTTTTTTATTGATAAGAAAAATCACTTTTTCATTAGTGCAATAATGAAAGTCGCTAGTTTCTTTTAATATAAAATTAGCAAAAAAGCTCTAGCCTGAATATTTTATCTAAGGAATTAATTGAGGATCTATAACGTAGCTTATCGCTTAATAACGAAAAAATTATAGCCTCATTACCTTTTAAATAAGAATTGTTCTATAGCCTATAATAAAGCCGCTAATCGGCAAGCCTGATCAATTGCATGGCGAGCATCTAGTTCCAATGCTTTATAAGCTCCACCAATAAGATGGACTGATTTATTAGCTTCTTTTAAAGGCATATATAAATCTTTAGATTCCTCTTGGCCAGCACAAATTATAATCGAATCAACCGGCAGTATTTCATGCTTATCATCAATCAAAATATGTAAGCCCTGACCATCAATTTTCTCATAGCTAACACCAGGAAGCATTTTCACTTTTTTATGTTTTAAGCTTAAACGATGGATCCATCCTGTCGTTTTACCCAAGCGTTTGCCCATTTTTTCTTTTTTTCGTTGCAAAAGACAAACTTCACGGCTTGAAGGTTCAATTGAAGGCGGTTTTAAGCCGCCACGATGTTGAGTTTCGATGTCGATACCCCATTCATCATAAAAGCTTTTTTTAGACTCATTTAAAGAATGGGTTAATTTCTCTGCAACATCAAAACCTATACCACCGGCTCCTATTACAGCAACCTTTTCTCCCGCTTTTTTCTTACCCTCAATAAATTCAATATAAGTCATGACCTTATCATGCTCGATACCTGGTATAGTAGGAATTCTAGGCTTAATACCCGTTGCTAAAATAATCTCATCAAACTCGTTTAAGTCATTTAAGTCAGCTTCTGTGTTTAAGCGAACTTCAACAGCATATTTTTCCAATTGATGGCTAAAATAATCAATCGTATGTTGAAACTCCTCTTTGCCTGGAATCTTTTTAGCAAGATTAAATTGCCCACCTAAAACGGAGGATTTCTCAAATACAGTCACCTTATGACCCCGTTCAGCAGCGATAGCAGCGAAGGCAAGTCCTGCGGGGCCAGAGCCCACCACAGCCATTTTTTTAGGCTTATTAGTTATTTCATAAACTAATTCAGTTTCATTGCAAGCTTGAGGATTAACTAAGCAAGAGGCTGTTTTATTAACAAAGATTCTATCTAAACAGGCTTGATTACAGGCAATACACACGGTAATCGCCTTAGAATCATCATTTTTAGCTTTTTCAATAAATAAGGGGTCTGCTAAAAAAGGCCTAGCCATTGATACCATATCGGCAAAACCCTCTTCCAATAAGGCATTAGCCTTTTCAGGCGTATTAATACGGTTAGAGGTAATAATGGGTATTTGAATCTCAGGCTTTATACGTTTGGTCACTTCCGTAAAGGCAGCCTGCGGTACAGAGGTAACAATGGTAGGAATACGGGCTTCATGCCAACCTATTCCTGTATTTATTAATGTTGCTCCAGCAGCCTCAATAGCCTTAGCCAATATAACAATTTCTTCCCAATTAGAACCCTTTTCAATTAAATCAAGCATTGAAAGACGGTAAATGATAATAAAATCCTTGCCTACAGCTTCCCTGACAGCAGAAACAATTTCGATTGGAAAACGAATACGATTTTCATAAGCCCCCCCCCATTCATCCTGACGTTGATTAGTATGACTTACGATAAACTGGTTAATGAGATAGCCCTCTGAGCCCATGATTTCAACCCCATCATAACCCGCTTCTTTGGCAAGCCTAGCCGCTCTTGCAAAATGATTAATTGTTTTATATATCCTTCTTTTCGACATAGCCCAAGGTTTAAAAGGGCTAATTGGCGATTGAATTCGACTGGGAGCGACAATAAAAGGATGGTAACCATAGCGACCTGCATGGAGAATTTGTAAGGCGATTTTACCACCAGCATCATGGACTGCATGGGTAACAATGTCATGCCTATCTCTTTCTTTATTTGAAGTGAGCTTTGCTGAAAAAGGGGCAAGACGACCAGCAATATTAGGAGAAAAACCACCCGTAACAATTAAGGCAGCACCGCCCTGAGCACGCTGGCGATAAAAAGCAGCTAAACGCTGGAGCCCTTCTTTATCCTCTTCTAAACCCGTATGCATAGACCCCATTAAAATTCGATTTTTAAGTTGGGTAAAGCCCAGATCGAGAGGCTTAAAAATAGCGCTAAAAGGTTTATTATCAATTCTCAGTTCCATGAGTCTAGCCTTTAATATTAATGTCTCAAAAGAGTACTTAGGTACCCGGCATTTTTACTGTTTTCGCTGATTCTTCTTTTACTTTTAATAGTAGAGCAATAATGCCTATTAAACTAAATATAATAGCTGGTACTGATAAAGGTAAAGTTGAACTGACTGTTTTATTTATTAAAAAGTAGCCAACTAAGCCCGCAAAAAGAAAACGCAAAGAGCCACCCGCAGCGGCGGCAACGCCTTTAGCCTCATCGAAAGGTGCCATAGCCCCGCCCATGCCGGCTCCCATCGAAAAAGTACCACCAATACCAATTAACAACATTGGGTAAATAAAATTATAAACACTTAACCCTTCTTTCAAATACCAAAGATACATCCATAATCCACCTATCAGCGTACAAAAATAACCTAAAAGGCAGGTTTTAAAAATACCCACACGCTCTACAACAATACCACCAATAAAACTACCTATCAGTATCGATATTCCCATAAAACAGAAATAAAAACCGTATTGGCTTTGCGGTATTTCTAAGGTTCTTATAATAAGATAGGGAGACAAAGCGCAAAATAAATAAAAGTAGCAATGACCAAAAATGGAAGCGCCTGTATAAATAATAAAATCAGAATTGCTGAGCACGTCTTTATACTGTTTGAATAAATTTAAACTTAACTTGGTTCTATTGCTTTTGGGTAAACTTTCTTCCAACCAAAAGCCTAAAGTAAAAAAAGCAATAAAAGCGACAAGCAGTAAAGACCAAAAGGTCCATGACCAGCCGAAATAAATATCTAAATAACTACCAATAAAGGTCGCAAAAATGGGTGAGAAAGAAATCATTCCATTTAAAAAGCTATACGCTTTGGCACTTTCATCACCCGCATAATAATCTCTAACAATTGCAAAACCTAAAACCATCATTCCACAAGAACCAAGGGCTTGAATAATGCGATAAAAAATAAGCTCATTAATATCTTCAGCAAAACCGCAACAAAGCGAACCCAGCGCAAAACAAAAAATGACCATTAAGGCTATTTTTTTACGCCCATAGTGATCTGAAAGAGGACCAATAACAAGCTGCATTAAACCAGCACTTAACATAAATAGGTTTAAAGTCATTAGCATTTTTGCATCAGTCGCAGCAAGCTCGTCTGCTAAATGAGGGATGGCTGGCACATAAATATCCATTGCAAGCGGAAGTGCTAGAACCATAGGAGTGAGGGCAAAAATAAGCTTGTAAAACATATTTGCCTTATTTGAAAACAGTTAGTAGTTTATCTTACTTCATTAGGTTTTGGTTTTGAAGCCTAGATTCTAATTGTTATACTTATCACCAATCTTGTTTGTTGAGCATAGCAAAATCTTTTTGAATCTTGGTCGGTTTTAATGGAAAAAACTTGTGTTTTACTATACAGATTCTTCACTACGTTAGAATAACAGTACACCTGCCATCCTGGAAATAGCTTCGTAGCTATTTGACGGATCTTGTTGAATGCGAAGTGAAGGATTTTGGAGGCGTCAGAAATGGATCCCTTTTCGTTGGGATAACAGAACTAAATCAGCATGTCATTCCCGCGTAGGCGGGAATCCATCCTTCAATAAAATTTGACCTAGTGCAGAAATAGATCCCCGCCTTCGCAGGGATGACAGGACTGAACTATCACTATTCCTAACTAAGGCGGAAATCCATCTTTCAATAAAACTTGATCTAGTTCGAGCTCTGCATTCAAGAAGATTCTTCGCAAAGCTCAAAAATGACAGGTGTAGCTTAGAATGGCAATACACCCGTCATCCTGAAAATGAGGATGGTTAAACGAAAGCTTACCCTGTTATTCAAAACACGCGATTATAGAACATTAACACAGTTAATGGTTGATTTTTATTAGATATGCTGGTCAAATTAACAATTTTCACATCTGGAGCCAATAAATGTCTAAAGAAGAGCTTTTATGCAAAATTATAAGTCAGGTTTTAAATGATAAAAACCTACAAAAAAGCTGCTGTGGTCATGGCTAAGTTAAGCTTAAAAGAAATTCAAAACTATCAAAATGAGGCTGTTCTTCACCATTTTTGTTTTCATGAAGGGCATTATAGTTTTGATGAGGCTCTTATCTTCTTTCAAGATTTGTTGTCTTGGATGTGGCTTGCTAAAAAACGCAAAGACAACGGGAAAAAAAGCCATTTATTTGGGCCTCTTTTAGTTCTTGATAAACTTTGGCATAGCTTTATTTTACATACGCAAAGTTATCTTCTTTTTTGTGAGCATTATTTTGGTGATTATTTCCATCACGAAGTTGAACCTATCGGTTTTGAGCATCATTTAACACAAGAAGAATTAAGCGAATATTTAGGTGATTGCTTTGACCATTTAGGAGAAGCCTGGGTAAGACGTTATTTTAACCCCGAATAATTAGATTTCTTTAACAAACTCTTTTTAGCTAATTATCGACAATGGATTTGAGATAACGTATGATGATTTGCAGTTAAAACACCAATAATTTAAGACTGCAAGAGTTAGCAATGAGCCATTCAACTTCAAGCCAGATCACTCATTATGATAATCAAGCAGCTTCGTTTATCCAGCGTTTACCCGATCTTCATAAACAGTTTTTACCACAGGGTTATTATCGGTCTAAATTATTTATAGCCCCCTTTTCAACTAATCCCTTGGTTGCTGCTGCGGGCCCGCTGCTTTCGCTGTTAGAACGGTTATATTTAACAACTTCACTCCCCCCTGTTAACGATATTAGAAATAATATTGAACATGAGTTACAAGCGTTTCACAGCCGAATAAGTGACAAAAGTTATACAAACGAAATTGATGCTATCGCTCATTATTTGCTATGCGCCACAATTGATGAATTAGTAGGAAAAAATTATCTAAGAGTCTATCAACAGCCTGCTGAATTTAAAGCCTTCACTCCTTCATCTTATGATGAAAAAGGCCCTGAAGAACGCTTTTTTGATATCGTGCATTATGTCAAACAAAGGCCAAATCAATACCTCGATTTAGTTGAATTAGCTTATTATTGCCTTATTGCAGGCTTTGAAGGGAAGCAACATGGTAAAGCTGACGGAAGACAGGTATTAGATAATTTAATCGAAGAATTATATCAACTCATTCAAGAATACCGAGTTAATAAGCCCCATCGATTATTTAATGAATCGCAAGAAATTGAACCATTACCACAAGATAACAAACCATTAATTAAAATGGGGCTAATTGCTTTTAGTCTACTTATTGGAAGTTATTTTCTTAGCCATGTACTTTTAGAAAAACAAGCAAATACAGTGCAATTGAGCTCTAATCTTACCTTGAGTTTGGATGATTAATGGAAAAACGTTTAAGTCAAATTTGTGATTCTTTAAAAAGGATTTTTAACCAGTTAAAGCCACAAACCACCCCTCTTTCTTTCGTATTATTAACAGGTAAAAAAGATCAGGGGAAAACGACTTTACTTCGCCAATCTAATTTAACTGTTTATCCACTTAATGATGAGGATTCAGTCAATCTTTATTATAACAATAAGGGTGTTATTTTAGAGTTAGGTGAAACTTGGTTTAATCAAAGCGATAATTTGATTAGCTATACATTAAAACAATTGAATAAATGCCATCCCTTAGTCAAAATTTCTGGTTTTATCTTAGCCATCGATTCCAACGAACTTTTACACATAGAGCCCTCACACTTAATTGAGCACTGTAAAGCACATACTGACTTACTTTACCGTTTTGGCGAGGCATTAACTTACCCTGTAGATATTAGTTTCATATTTACCAAACTTGATGCTATGGCAGGCTTTTGTGAATTTTTCCAGGGCGATCATCCAACAGAATTATGCAAGCCACTTGGTTTTTCTTTAGAAAATATCAAGCAAAGAAATAAATTAATTGAAAATTCACGCTTGAAATTTGAAGCTATGATTGAGGTTTTAAGCCAACAAATCATCAATAAACTTCATCCAGCAAGATCAACAGTGAAGCGAAGCTTAATTCGTGAATTCCCCTTACAGTTAACAAGCCTAAGGGTTCCTCTTTTATCGCTCATTCAAAATTTAGCGCTTAATTGGTTTCGCTTAAAAGCGGTTTATTTTACTAGTGGTGAGCAAGGTGGAGTTTGCCTTGATAGATTGAATCAAAAAATACAACATGAATATGCTTTGGTTGTACAGGATAGATATACTCAATCTAATAATTATCGCCCTTATTTTATTGAAGGGGCTTTATTAGCCATCCAAGATCAAACCAAACGTCAAAGTGAAGGGCTTCCCATCTTACATAAATGGTTAATTGGTGCGACTGCGGGTACCGTTAGTTTGTTAATTTTGACCATGCTTAATCAACATTTTAAATCAACCCGCCTACTTGATGAAGCAAGCAAAGAATTATTAGCGTATGAAGCGCTTCACCAAGACAAAGGTGATGCCAAAGCGCTTTACCATTTATCAAAAGCCAATGTAAAACTTAGCCAAGTGCCTAGTCATTTTTTAGCGAGTTCTTCACTATCAAAGTTAAAATCAAAATTAAATAAAAGTGCAGAACATCAAATTTATCATAATTTCTTACCTAAATTGTTAGCCGCTTTAGAAGAATCCATGTCGGCTCCACAAAAAAATCAGGTAGAACGTTATCAAGCGTTAAAAGTTTATTTAATGTTAGGTAACAATCAATATTATTCTGAAACTGAAGTTGTGAATTGGTTTAAAGCGTTTTGGCTAAAAGACGAAGATTCAAAAGAAATTAGCAAAGAATTAAGCTTATTAAAAGATATACTTAAAACACCTTTAACAAAGGTCGATATTAACAAACAAATAGTGCTTGATACTCGTAACTATTTAAACGCCTTACCACCAACTTACCTTTATTATTCTTTAGCTAAAAATCAATTTCCTAGTCAAAAGACAGCCATAACAATAGAAGGTTTCTCTTTGCCAACAACTGAATTACCCTTTTACTATACTAAACTTGGGTTTCATGAAGTGATAAGCACCATTCCCCAAATTGCTAATAAGCTGCAAGCTGAAAATTGGGTTTTAGCTAGACAAGATTTGGCTAGTTTACCTCAGCAATTACAAGAAGCTTATTGTTTTGAATACACAACCTGGTGGCAAGGTTTTATTAATCATACGAAACCGCTTCATTATCAAAATTTTAAACAAGCAAAAGAATTAACCACGCTGCTTTATCAAAAAAATTCGTTTTCTCAACTAATTAGCCTTATTCAATCTGAGACTAGCCCTGAATTAGATAGTACAAAGAGCGTCTTTAATGAAAAAGTTGCAAGTCAGTTCACTAATTTTAATCTTTTATCAACGCTTGCAACTAAAGAATTAAGTCAAAATATTATTGAACTTGAAAAATTCCTAACGACCTTATCTTTTGTAAAAGACGACGGCCATACGGTATTTGATTTAACTAAAGCGCGCTTCCAAGATAATATTCAATCCGATCCTATCAGCGTTTTGTACACCAAAGCAAAACAACTACCAGAGCCTATCGCTAGCTGGACAAAACAATTGGCTGATGATAGTTGGTATATTTTGGTCAGTGACTCTAAAAATTATATTAATAAGCAATGGAAAGAAAATATTTTTAATTCCTATGAAAAAAATATTGCTAACCGATACCCTCTTAATGCGAATGAAGAAAAAGAAATTGCCTTAGATGAATTTAATAGCTTCTTTAGCCCCCAGGGTAAATTGAATCAATTTGTTGCTAATTATATTAAACCCTTTTTAGATACATCGACCCCTCAATGGAAATCAAAAGAAATAGATGGTTATGTTTTACCTATTTCAACTGAATTACTAGATGAACTCATGCGCGCCAATGTGATTAGCAACATGTTTTTCCCTAATAATGAAGCAAAATCAAAGATTGAGTTCAGTTTACAAAAAATAAACTTAGATCCAATTGTTGCAAACCTAACACTTTCTATTGGTAATACACAGCTTTTAGATGACCAAAATAGTGACTCCTATACTGATTTTCAGTGGCCAAGTATTAATGCTAAATTGGTTTTATCGTCCATTGAAGGCAACCATTTTGAACTAGATGAAACAGGCCCCTGGGCTTTCTTCAAAATGCTTCAGAAAGTTAATGTGCTCGTTGATGCCAATGACAGTTCTAGTTTACAAATTCTTTTTGAAATTAATGGTAATTCTGGTCGTTATTTACTAAAAACCCAAAATCTCATCAATCCCTTTAGCCCAGGCATTTTAACCGGTTTTCAGTTGACGGAAACGATTGCTTGATACAGACAGATGAGCCTGCGAAAGAGCCTGGACTTTATGGAAAAATCCTATGCTAGTCAATCAAGCTCTTTCAGAAAGTACAATTATTGATTGTATTTATAAACATTACGGTATAAAAATTATTTCGCTGAGCTTTCTTCCCTTAGGTGCAGATATCAATGCAGCTATCTATAAAGCACAAGCGCAAAATAAATCTAATTTCTTCGTAAAAATAAAACGTGGTCATCATTCGGATATTGCTATTACCACCATACAACTATTGCATAAGGCAGGAATTCAGCAAGTTATTTTCCCAGTGAAAACGATAGAAGGACAGCCCATACAGCCTCTTCATAATTTTACGCTTATTTTGTATCCATTCATCGAAGGGCAAGATGGATTTACAAGTACATTAACAAATGAGCAATGGCTAAAACTCGGTAAAACTTTAAGGCAGGTTCATGAAATTAATGTGCCTCCCAAAATCCAAGAGCAAATGAGGCGAGAAAGCTTTTCCTCAAAATGGCGAGATATTGTGCGTTCTCTTTACCCCCGCATTGAAGCTAAACCAATCGGAGACAAAGTAGCTCTAAATTTGCTGGACTTTATGAAGAAAAATATAAAGATAATCCAGCGGTTGGTAGATAGAGCCGAATATTTGGCACGAAATCTTCAAAATGAATCACACCAATTTGTATTTTGTCATTCAGATATTCATGGTGGCAATGTATTGATAGCTAATGATGATAATACTATTTATATCGTTGATTGGGATGATCCCATCATGGCACCTAAAGAACGTGACCTCATGTTTATCGGCGGTGGTGTAGCCAATGTTTGGAATAAACCACAGGAAGAAGCAGTTTTCTACAAGGGCTATGGACAGATTGAAATAAACAGAACAATTTTAGCCTATTATCGGCATGAACGAATTGTTGAAGATATAGCAGAATATGGACAAGAGCTACTTTTAAAAACAGTTAATAGTGAAAATAGATTAGAAATGTACCAACATTTTGTAGCGATGTTTGAGCCTAACGGCGTGATAGATATAGCATTCCACACAGATGAAAACTTTAGCTCAATATAGCTGAATTTTGCCATGAAAGAAATTTTCTAGAAATGGCTAGATCTATCTAAGATAATACCCAAGCTATTCGTTGTTACGAAAAATCAGGATTTGAATACACAGTTATAGCGAAGCTGCAAATTACTGTATCATGATAAAAAGTGTAGAAGAGCAATAATTTTATGGCTATCAAAATAGCTAATTTAAATAAATACCCCGAACT
Source organism: Pseudomonadota bacterium (assembly GCA_020161725.1). Classification (GTDB taxonomy): domain Bacteria; phylum Pseudomonadota; class Gammaproteobacteria; order Legionellales; family Legionellaceae; genus Tatlockia. The sequence continues at coordinate 18,010 of JAIUOG010000013.1, read as the reverse complement.
AATTCCAGTCGTTGCCAAAATTTGGCATGACTCCCTGAGTAATTATTTTTCTGATATCTCTATTAAACAGGTTGAGCAGGGATTTTATAATGAGTTAAATGATAACGTCTTGCCACTTACCTTAATCGCATTAAAAGATGCTGAAGTTATTGGCGCTATATCCTTATATAGAAATGATGAAATCAGAACAGATTTAACTCCTTGGATAGAATCATTGGTTGTTGATAAAGCCCATCAAAATCAGGGTATTGGTAAAATGTTAGTAGAAAAAGCAAAACAGAAGGCACGAGATTTAAATTTTAAAAAACTTTATCTTTTCGCATTTGAACCTAGCCTTGTGCCATATTATGAAAAATTGGGCTTAAAATTTATGGCCATAGACCGATTTAAGAAACAAGTTGTAACTATAATGGTGTCTATTCTATGAGCCTTAAGCCTTTAAGAGACAATCTGGATAGATTTTTCGCCGTCACTAAAAGTTCTTTTTGTTAGATTATAAGATAATAGATTCAAGCTCAGTAGTTGGATATGATGTTGATTTGGATTTCTTAAGCTTTATGAAAAACTCATTCATTATAACCGCAATAGGTGCATAACGCCGTATTATCGTTTCTATTGCGGGCAAAAGCAGCCTTCCTTTTCCAGCGGCATATTCATGCAACATAGCATTGTAATTTCCAATAACCCAATTCTCTGCTCCAAATAATTCTTTAAGTAACCATTCAACAAAATAAGCCTTCGTATAGCACTGATCATAGTTATAGTTTTTCTTGAAAAAATCTAATTCAGCTTCTGACAAATCAAACTGTGAGCATATTGCCAAGCCAAAATCGGTAAAATATAAATCATGGCCATCTGTCATTATATTATTAAAATGTGCATCAAAATGCAGTAATCCGCGCGAATTGATAAAAGAGGTAATCGCATTAAGATTACTATCAACCATTTTAGATGCCGACTCAGCTACATCCCCTCCAACAAGAATCTGCTGATGAAGCCACTTATTTAAGGTTTCTGGAAAATACTCTAGAAATACAACAATATCTGCTGAAGCCTTTAGATTTTCCATAAGACGTGCGCGAATTATTGATGATCCCCCCCACCACTCAACATCACTCTCAAGTTCTGCTAATTGTTCTAAAGTTGGTGCTTCCAAGATAGTTCTTGGCAACAGGCGCCAATGATACATTAAAGGAAAGTTTTTACATTCACCCGAGAGAATCCAATTAGTTGTCATAATATGAGTGGCTAATTCACGCCATACACCAAAACCTGCCGAACCAATACCATATTGGTAATAAAGTGGGAGTTCAAAAATATTTCTTGTCGACATTATATTTTCGGGGCGTCTCTCAATATCTGTTATACGGATTTTTTTAATAAACACTTTTTTTTCGCTAATTTCTAATAATGCAGATGTACCACCAATGCTTGTGCCAATAGGCATAGCATTTTTGACAAGTTCTGTGAGACATTGATCGCTAAGCAATGCTAATTCAGTAGCAATATTGCTATAGGTTATGATACGAGTAGAATCTTGCGTATCTTGTAATTGATTATTCATTATGTTCTCATCATGAGAGAGATAACTGCACATTTACATAAAGATAACCTTAGTTTCAAGGAAAAGGTGTGGCCAGTCAAATTACCAAACAACTTTGGGAATAAAACTATTGCGGGTTTTACAAATCATGCTTATTCACACGAAATAAAAAACGTTGATTAGGATTCAAAGCATTCTTCTCGTCACATTTTTACTTTTAATTCAAAATGATGCATACCTGCGATGAGTTAAAACTGATCTTAGCAACATAAATATAATGCCACTGATTAAGAATAAAATCTCTTCACCCAAATTGATTCACTTTCTTACCAAGAGAAGCTGAATTATCAGCTTGAAAATTTATATTAATCAAATGATTAATTAAAGAATAAACCAATAACATACTAAGGCAGACTATGATGGCTACAGGAATTGGGGTTGTTATCAACAAGAAAATGCCTAAAGGTAAAAAAACACTATTCATTATGATTTTATTTAAATTCTGCATTCTGCCCTTAGTCATTGCCAATTTCTCGCTCTTTAACTGCTTGGGATTAGCTCCTTTAAGCTTGAGTTGATATATTAACTGTCGGTCTTTTTCTATATCAATTAAAACACGTGAAAGCGAGCTGACAAGAATAATAGCGGTCACTATGGGCGAAATAGGTACTGTTATTATTGAAAAAGAAAATAACCCAAAAACAAGCACAATAGATAAACCAGTTAATAAAGAGCGAAGATTATTTAATTCTTTATTCTGCCATTCGATTGCCAAACGAGCACGTTCGATATCTGTAGCTTGACTGTATTTTAATTCATATTCCTGTTTTTCTTGTTGGTAGCGAATCATTATCACTACAATATCAATGAATTTTGCTAAAATTTCTAATTGTAGCCCTAGAAAGCCTGCAAATACCGATTTTCTATAGGATAACCAAAAAAACTGAGTTAGATTAACCACAGCCCACAAACAATCATTTAAAATACGGTAGCCTAACTCTCTAAGTATTTTAGAGTTCTTTTTCTCAGCTAAAAGGAGATGCATTAGTAAACCAATATTGGTTTGTAATCGAAGTAAATATAGAGAAAAACTCATAATACCTAAAGTGGTATCCAAGGGGGTAAGGTCTCTCACATTTTTTTTCGACTTAGCTAAATACTGAGCTAAACCCTTATTAGGATTTAATAAAAGCCTTTTGTCATTTAAATAAGTTAGTTTTTCATTAAAAAAGCTTAAAGTAGATTTTAATTTTGGTTTTGCTGTTTCTAGTTCTTTTTTAGTCATGTAATTATCAGTATAAATAATTAGATGAATTAATAATAAGTAATAGAATCAGTCAGAACTGTGACAACAAGATTACAAAATTGTAATCTAATTTATTAGGCCACTTATTCTTTTTCTGTTACAATAGGGCATATTTTGAACAAAAAACCTTATGCGATTATTAATTGTTGAAGACCAAAAAAAAACGGCTGATTTTATCTGTAAAGGATTTAATGAATATCAATTTCAAGCAGATGCAGCCTATGATGGTGCAGAAGCAATCCATCTATTATCAGAAATAAACTACGATATTATCGTTTTAGACGTTATGCTACCCATAATGGATGGGTGGACTGTACTTGAAAAAATTCATGAACTAAAACCGGATATACCCGTCTTGATGCTCTCTGCTTGCGATGATGTAGACAGCCGTGTCAAAGGCCTTGAAATGGGAGCCTATGATTATCTGATTAAACCCTTCTCATTCAATGAACTACTCGCACGGGTAAAATCGCTGCTGCGAAGAAAACCTACTAATAACCCAACTCTATTAAGCATCGATGATCTCAGCTTAAACTTACAAAAATATACAGCCATGCGAGCTGGAAAAAAGCTAGCTTTAACAGCAAAAGAATTCATGCTACTGGCACTTTTGTTACAACGAAGTGGCGATGTCCTCTCAAGAACTATTATTGCTGAACAAGTTTGGGATATTCATTTTGCTTCTAACACTAATATTATCGATGTCGCCATCAAACGTTTAAGGGAAAAAGTGGATAATGATCATCCAACAAAATTGATTCATACTATCAGAGGAGTAGGCTATGTATTGGAAGTTCGCTAAATCCATATCCATTGCTAACCGTCTATTACTGATATTTATTTGTTCATCCGTGCTGATATTATCTGTTATTACTGCCTTCGTATATCCGCCATTGAAAGAGTTACTTCATCAATCACATTTGAACAAGGAACATTATAGCTATTTATTAAGCCAGATTTGCATTAAAAAATTCTTTATCGCCCTTTGGTTTTCTACTTCTATAATCATTATCGCGAGTTATTTTCTCGTAAGAAAAAGCATGAGGCCTATTAAAAATTTTACTAAAAAACTTGCCTCTATAAATGCTTCGTCGCTGGATAAGCGATTAACAAATGAAGGGAATCCCAAAGAACTTCAAGAATTAGCTAAGACTTGCAATGAGCTCTTGTTTCGAATTGAAGATGCGTTTTGCCATATCAAGCAGTTTTCAGCCAGTATGGCTCATGAATTACGTAACCCCATTCATTATCTTCGGACAGCAACCGAAATTACCCTTGCTAAACCACAAACAACCGAAACCTATCAATCTGTATTACAAACTCATCTCGAGGAATACCAAAGTTTAACCCAACTTATAGATAATCTACTTTTTTTAACCCGCAGTGAACGTAATCAACTTCAATTAAATATAACAACCTTATCAGCAAATGACTTAATCAGTTCTATTATTGAGTTTTATCATCCCGTAGCCCAAGAAAAGGGAATTGAAATTCAGGTTATAGGTAACGCCCAGATTGAAGTCGATAAACATTTATTTAAGCGTGTTATTGCAAATTTAATAGACAACAGCCTAGCCTATACAAACAAAGGTGGAACAATACAGATAGTCATAGAAAAAGCAGCTCATCACATTCAAATCAGTATCAAAGACAATGGAATTGGCATATCAAAAGAGCACTTACCATTTTTATATCATGGATTTTATCGCGTAGATGATAGTACCAACGAAGGAAATGCAGGCCTTGGTTTAGGCTTGGCCATTGCCAAATCAATCATGGAACAGCATAAAGGCCAGTTGATAATAGACAGCCAGGCCGGTTTAGGTACTAGTGTTATGTTAATATTCAAATAATTTTAGTTTTTTCTCTTACTGGCTATGGCAATCATGAAATCAGAACAGATTTAACTCCTTTGGATAGAATCATTGGTTGTGGGTAGAATATTATTAGAAAAAGCAAAAGGGTTAGAAAAAAATATAATCAATTTGTATGGTGCAAAGGGGAGGTAATCACCTGGGTCTGGACATTGGAAGATAACGGTGATGAAACTTATTTTAAAACACTAACAGAATTATTTAACAGGTATTCATAATGCCCAATATTGACAACATTCATATTGATGTTCCTCTTGTACGTCAGTTGATCAACACACAATTTCCAGAATGGGCTAATTTACCGGTTAAGCCTGTGGAATTCAGTGGATGGGATAATAGAACTTTTCATCTCGGTGAGCACATGACCGTCCGTTTACCCTCTAATGCAGAATATTCAGGACAAGTAGAAAAAGAACAATATTGGCTACCTAAATTAGCCCCTCACTTGCCAGTAGCCATTCCTACTCCGTTAGCCATGGGTAAACCAAGTAAAGAATACCCTTGGCATTGGTCAATTTATAAATGGCTTGAAGGAAATACAGCATCGATAGATCGTATTAATAATATAAACCAGTTTGCTATTGCTCTAGCAAAATTTTTAATCGCTTTACAGCAATGTGATGTTATTGATGGTCCTTTGGCAGGAGAGCATAATTTTTATCGTGGAGGAAATCTTTCAGTCTATGATGGAGAAACACGAGAAGCGATTAGAGTACTCGGTAGTAAAATTGATACTAAGGTTGTAACAGAAATATGGGAAGCCGCACTTGCTTCGACTTGGCAGCACCCCCCTGTTTGGATTCATGGAGACATAGCAATAGGTAATTTGCTAGTTAATAATGGCAGACTAAGTGCTGTAATTGACTTTGGACAATTAGGGGTCGGTGATCCAGCTTGCGATTTGTCAATTGCGTGGACATTCTTCACGAATATAAGCCGCGACGCATTCCGTCAAACACTAAAACTTGATTCCTCTACATGGAGACGTGGACGTGGCTGGACGCTATGGAAAGCATTGATAGTATATGCAGGTTTAGCTAGTACCAACCCTAATGAGGTCAAAAAGGCCAAGTTAATTATTAATGAAGTGATTGAGGACCACAAAATTTATTATTAGCTACCATCATCTTCCATTGGAGTGGGGGGGGAAATCTCAATAATTTTTTCTTGTCCTCCTCGTGCTACTAGATTGCCACTAAATCCTATCCGCATAATACCACTAGAATTATAACCAAATATAACCTATAATAACCATTAAGAATAATAAAAAGATTATATAATGTCGTACACGTTGCTGATCAAAAAACGGGCTAAAAAAGCACTTCAAAGTGTACCACAACCTGATAGAACCCGAATTACTGAGAAGATTGTATTGCTGGGACAAGACCCTGACAACGCAAGCCTGGATATAAAAAAATTACAAGGCGAACCTTATTTTCGCCTACGTGTTGGACAATGGCGAATTATTTTTGACAGAGATAACGAAGTAAAAATTATTTCGATTGAGAAAATTAAACCCCGTGGAGGTGCTTACAAATGAACCTACAAACAATTAAATCAATGGATGGCAAGGTCGAATATGTCCTTTTACCTGTCGCTGCCTATCAAGCTCTGCGCCACCAAATTACTGAACAATTAAAACAGACAAAGGAAGATCAAGAATATGAGGTATTTGATCCAGCTGATTATATTGGTAATCCTGTTGCCTTAGCTCGCATTCAAGCAGGTATAACACAAGAAGAGTTGGCCAAGCTCATGAGTGTTACCCAAGCCTATGTCAGTAAAATTGAAAATCAGGAAAAGGTTACAGCCAAAATAATGCAAAAAGTTACAAAAGCGATTGCAGAGAAATGATTGTTTTCAAACCCTAACATAAAGATGACCTTCTGCTTCGTAATCAATGGCTTAAAGAGGTAATTAAAAGGCGATTTTAATTTAGTGGCACTCTAGTGGCAATAAACTACAACTAAAGGGAATACATGCCTCATTCGAACTGTGATTTTATGGGAGTGCTTATTGGTGGTCTACTTGCCTTAGCAGGAACGTTATTAGCACATTGACTGAACTACTGATCTAGAACTAAAACAGATAAAAAAATAATCGATTCAGTCCTCTTAGCTATCCAAGCAGAAGTACGTAATTTATATCAAACTTATAATGAATCAGTAGGTGAGAAATTATCAAGCCTTTCCCTAAACACTCCATTCCACTTTTATTATCCTGTTTCACAAGATTATTTTACTGTGTTTACGAATAATTCAGCATTAATTGGGAAAATACCAGATAATGAACTTAGAGATTTAATAATTAATACATATGTTAGATCAAAAGGTTTAATAGACAGTTACAAAATGAATAATTATATGCTTGAGCGATGGGAGTATTTTAACTTTCTTTATTTGGAAACTAATTTGCCAAATCATCAACAACAAAGAGATGCTTATGTCCATATAATGACCGAATACGCACAAAATATGTTAACGATCCATAATCAAGTTAATGAACTGGTAAAACAATTAATTAGTAAAATTGATAGCTGTCTTAGTCTTTAGGTTTTACTTTGTTAGAAAAAAAGAGCAACAAAATTGATTCATAATTTTTCAAAAGTAAAACGTTTGTAACCAAGTCTAGGATGCCATGCTGATTTTAATCCTTCTCTTTTTTCATTAGGCAAGGCATACATAATATTAACAACTAAATTGCCCGTACAATAAAGCCAAGTTGCAAATACAACCTCATTGGTTGCTTCATTAATTAATACATGAACATCACTATTCTCCGCGATTGTGATAGTTTGTTTTCGATATTTAAAAGATAAGTAGATATGGGGATGAATTCTCTGGTTAAGGATTGCTTCAGAAAAGGATTTTATGTCAACTGGTATTTTTTTTAGTCTAAATTCACTTTCTATTATTTGGCATCCGAATAATTTTACAAAAAATAAATGTACATTTTGCATTTCGTAAGAAGTTTTGTAGGGAAAAATTTTATTGAATCTAAGGGATTGATTTTGTAATGATGTAAGAGGAATTAACAATTTTAATTTTTTGGAGAAATTTTCCCAAGCCTTATCATGTTTTTGAGTTTTAGAAGTATTACAATCATGGCATATCGTATGTTGATATTTTAAAATGTCAGCGTTTAAACTTCCTATTCTTTTATTTTTACTTAGAACTTTTTTTCCATCTTTAAGTTCCTTCATTTCACTCAGATAGATTGGCTTATTTTGACTAATAGAATTAATTTCTAATTTTAAGTCAGATCTTTTAGTTCTATGTTCACAAGAATCAGCGTGATTAACATTACAAATCCAGCATATCATTTTATCTTCAATTAGATATTTATTTAAACATAAAAATCAGATTTATTATTTTTTATACCACTAAATTGCCACTAGAAAAGAACATTTATAATTAATCCATTAAATTCAATAGATTTAATTTTATAGGTATTATGATTTACTATCAATGGTTTCAAGAACCAACGATCAATCAGCAATACGCGTAGGATCAAACATGGTCTCTTAAAGATATTGAAAATAAATACCTTCCAAGGCTTACTGGCATCGAGGGCAAGGGCTTGGTGTAGTTATTATCAATCAATTTATCAATGAGTTTCTATCTCATTTTCGTTTAGTTGTTGTTGATCCAAATCCTGATAATATTCAAGCTATTCGTTGTTACAAAAAGTCCGGTTTGAAGAATTAAATTATAGTGAGGCTTCAGACTATTTACTTATGATAAGGACTATCTTAATTAAGACAATCCCAAATTATCATCTAGAAGTTTAATTTCAATGCGCTCTTTTCCACCTCCGATATTGATTCTTTTAAGAGCAATAAGGCCGACCTCGGAAGTCGATTTAACATGAGTACCCCCACAAGCGACTTTGGAAAATCCTTCGATTTCCCAGAAACGTCTTTGATTTTGGAAGTCAGAAAATCCTGTTTTAATCTTTAAATCGTGTTGTATGATTTTATTGTAATCACTCAGCATACTTTCAAATAAGAAAGAAATATTTTTATCATAGAAAAAATCTATTCGTGCTTTGGATTCCGCTATATGGGCCCCTATTTTTTCAAGCTTAAGTTCTTGTGTTACGAGTTCAAGAATCAATTCAGCAGCAAAATGTAAACGCATAAGCCTATATCGCCGAGACCAATCAATTTTCATTGTTACTACATCGCGAGGCTTAAAGCCATGCCTATCTGGAAGTACATAATAAATAAGATTGCCATCTATCTTAGAATCAATAACAGGGAGTCCATTAACATAAGCATGATCACTTTCCTGTCCTCCTGAAAAAGAAAACGCAATTGTTTCTTCGAATAAAACATAATTATTATCAACTGAAACTACACACGTTTCTAAATCAGATTGATAAGGATTATCCCAGAATATTTTTCGCATAATATCCCTTACTTGATAGTAATGATTTTGCCATGAGTTAGCGTTTCAATATCACTGGAATTCAAGCTAAAAACAGCATTAGGCGTACCAGCAGCAGCCCACAAAACATTATGTTGCAGTAAGTCTTCATCAATGAAAATATGGGTAATCGTTTGTTTATGCCCCACAGGAGGAACACCCCCAATAGCAAAGCCAGTTATATCACGCGTAAAATGAGCATCTGCTTTAACTATTTTTTCACCTATCCATTGCTCAATGATTTTCTCATTTACACGATTGATACCGCTTGCCAATATTAAAACTGGCTGATGTGTTTTTGCAGAACAAAACAGTAAGGTTTTCATAATTTGTGCTACGCCACATCCTATAGTGCTTGCAGCGTCATTTGCAGTACGAGTACTCGCAGAAAGCTCAATCACTTCGAAAGCCAGGCCTTTCTTAGCTAGAGCCTGCTGTACGCTTTGAGCACTTTTGCTTAATATTTTATTTTCATCAGACATAATTTTCCGCCTTATCGCCATAAAGAACATTTTTTGGTGAGTTCAGTAACCTTTGCCCAATCACCAAATAAGACAATGCCATAATAAATAAGATTTTCTTCTTTTGTCTGAAGAGTTCTTTCAATTTGTTCTTGATAAGTACCTACTACCATTGTGTCTGTAAAATCATTTAATAAAATATGTTCTGCTAGAGCCTTCTCACGTAATTTTCTTATTTTATTCGAATTTTCGGACAAGATAATAAAGGGTATTTCCGAGATAAAGGGATGAGAATTACCATCAGCATCTTGATAATCAGTTAGCCGCAAATCCTTTTGACCTATCGCTGAGCCTAAACCAATACACATATGGGCTAGGGCATTCATTACTTTACCTGGTTCGATACTTTTATTAAGTACTGCAACTAATTTGTTTTGGAACTCAGTAGACATCTTCACTCCTAACTTTAATAATTTACAATATGTGCGTTATAACGCATAATATCTCATACTATCATTGTGCGTCATAACGCACAATAGCTTAGGTAGATTAGAGTGGAAAATATATACAAACATATAGCAATGACTTTAAAAGACTTACGTCAAAAAAAAGGCTGGAGCTTGGACAAAACAGCCCTAGCTACTGGGGTAAGCAAAGCGATGCTTGGACAAATAGAACGTGAAGAATCAAGCCCAACCATTGCCACTTTATGGAAAATAGCAACTGGTTTTGAAGTTTCCTTCTCTTCATTTATTGAAAAAACAGATTCAGCATCTAGTGAGGCAATGTATCGTACAGGGCAGGTACAAACCATTCATCCTGATGATAAAAAAATTCGAGTTCTATCTCTTTTTCCTTTTGAGCCACAATTGAATTTTGAATTATTTATTATCGAATTGTTGCCAGGTTGTGAACACTTATCACCACCTCATAAAAAAGGGGTTATTGAGCATGTAGTGGTAGTTCAAGGTAAGATGGAGGTTTTAGTGGATGGGAAGTGGCAAAAACTCTCCGATGGCGAAGGTATTCGATTTAATGCTAACCAAACTCACGGTTACCGCAATCTTTTGCCTGAAGCAGCCACCTTTCATGATATTATTCACTATCCTGAAGCAAGTTAACTTCAAATCGGCTGATAGAAAAAATCAGAGAATTATATATCAGCCAGATAAGCAATCCTGCGTAAAATACCTGGGTATTCACTCCCACTATTCAACAATTTTAGAAAAGAGCCAAGTGTATTTTAATTAGCCGGAAGCGACTTTACATTAGGGTCTTTAGAATAGGCATTTAAGATATCCACTACCAACTGTTCAACAACAGATGATTTCGCATCTTCTTCGATTAAACCCACCTCTTGCTTCATCGAATTAAGTCTCGCTTCCACTTCTTTAGCTACAGAACCATTAGGGAATAAAACTGATAATAAACGTCTTGCCTCTGCTGGCCCTAAATAGCGGTATAGCTGGTTACGAACGGCAGCATCTTCAGCGGTGGTACTAAAAGCCCATAATTCAACAGGACCTAGAGTTAGTGTTAATAGCTGCACATTCACACCAGCTTTAGTTGCATATTGTACTAAAAAGGTCGCCCCTCCCTGTTTAGGGCCGTGTACTCTTGTTCGCAGAGCGATTTTAGCTGTATTAGACAAACCAAAGATTTGCGTTGTCTTTTCAACCGCCTGAGAGGGGCCTGCATCCATTACATAGATTGCTGTACTGAAATCAATCATAATTGAATCAAAGTCATCCACAGATTGAGAGAGTAAGGCAATCTGCACTTTCCATTTACGCCCTTCCCTCATATCGATAATCACCTGATCTCTTACAGCAGAAGATTTGGAGGTTCTATGGAATTCATCATAAACAATACGCTTTGGATCTTCTCTAATTTGTAAAACCCGTTCTTTATGATATTCCCTATATTGCTCAGGTACATTATTTAAACTTTCTTCTGTTAAATAATAATGGCGTGCAAGAACATAGCGGGCAAGCATATACATAACAGAGGTTTGCCTATCAGCAGCGTCTCCACCACTTTTAGCAACTTCATCTAAGTCAAGTGAAACAACACGTGCATCACCAATATCAAAACTAGTCACTCTAGAAAGAATAGGATACTCGCGTACCGCACCAGATATCATTCTTGAGAAAGCATTAATTAAAGATTCACCGGTTGGTGCGGTCACTCTTTCATATAAGTCTTCAATTGAAGGCGTTCGGCAAATGGAGGCTGCATCAGCTAATAAAGGCATTGCATAGCGCTGTGACAACATTGCTTCGTGTAAGAAACCCGCTGAATATAAAGCATCCGTCACTTCCCACCAGGTGGATTTAGCATCCCGAACAAAGCCAATTTCTTCAAGAATACTATCAATCAATGGCTCAACCCCTGATGCATAGGGTGTTGGGTTAAATTCATCAGCTAAACTTTTATAAAGTTCATCCACAACCATACCAGCTAAATCAGGCATACCATCATAAGGTTTAGCCGCACCTAGAGGCGTTGTTAATAAGGTTAAAAAGTTTACTAAAAATGAACGTTCTAAGGCTGTAGGATAGCGGCAACCTAGCTGGTTATCAAAAGGATTAATAGAATATTCCGGTGTCATTCTTAAGCGGTGATAAGCGACTAAATGGCGCTTATCTGCAGGTAAAGCCTCTTGTAATAGCGAAATCAACCCGGAGCTTGAAGGGCCAATATCAATAATCGCAATTCTAGGTAAGCGCGTTAGACCACCAGAAAGGCAAAGTGCTAAATTTAAGGCATTCGATAATACCGATTTACCTGACCCAGGACGTGCGTAAACTAAATCAATCCAGGTAGTTTGTTGTGTTGAGCCTGGTTGAAATGGCCAAGGCTTTCCATCAGGGGTACGGAATAAAAGAGCCCCCTGCTCCCAAGGGGAAGCGGGTCTTGTAATAGGTAACATAGTGATAACATCAGATAAAGGCGCTATCGAAGGTACGGCTGCACTATTAACTGTTGTAGCTAACATCGATGAAACAAATCCTGCATAAGGGTCGCCACAGATTTCAGATACATCGGTTGACCCCCATCCTTGTATTGCCTTAACTAACTCAGAGCTTCTTCTGCGTAAGAGAGCTAACTCACCTTCTGGTGCCCAAGTTGTAGCGACTACACGTAATCTAACGATGGCATCATCACTATTTAACTGTAAATATTTAAGTAAATTAACCGAATCACTTATTAATCTATTCTGCGCTGAAGAGAAACTTAAAATAGATGAAAGCAAGCCTTTTAATTTAATGGTATTTAAACCCTCACTTTCGATTAAAAACGAAATACGCCATGGCACATGCGAAGGTAAAATACGGGCAAATAAACTTAGGAAAGGTCTAACGTCTTTGGGAAAAAGATCGATAAATACAGAAGAATAAAGCTTAGCCCCGACTAAAACTGTGCGTAAATCAAGATTTTTCGCATCTCTGGGAATCACTTGTTTAGCTAGAGATGGCCATAATAAATCAGAAACATCACCATTTAGACCATCTAATTCACGTGGATATAATTTATCTCCAGGCAAGGATGGCTTCCAATCAGGGGAGGTAAAATCAGGGTCTCCTGTCATGCGAATAGCATGTACAGCATCGTGCACATTTAATAATTTTGCATACATATTAAGTGAACCCAGATCGTTCAAAATCGCACGAACATATGCATCATGGGTATCTCTTAACTCTGGAATTGCAGCATAAACAGCTTGGCTATTTTTAAAGGAGGGTGCCTTCATATCCTTAAGCATTTTTAGCTTCGCTTTATTAGCCGTTTTAAGCTGATCTTGAGGAAGGTTATAGGGTCTAGTATAAAGAGCAAAATAAAGCTTTTCTTCAGCACAATATTGAGATAATACCGTAACCCGTTCTCTAAATAAATCTTCCAAATTCAGTTCTAGACGCTCTGCTGTTGCCTCAGCAGGTGCATAAATATCTTGAATAAGTTTACGTATATTTTGTTTATCATGGCTAAACAAAACCTGTAGAGCATGTCCAGGTCTTCCCATTGCTGCCTGAAAAGCATTGCTCAAGCCTTCAACTAAACGATCAAACTCTTCTGGACCAGCAAGTGCAGTCACACCTTCGACCTTAATAATAGAAATTAAGCTACCATCGTGGTTGACTAATACAGTAGGACTATCTGCTGTTTCAAGATCACAATAAGACTCCGTCGTCTGTTTAAGTGACGTACTTAACCAAGCGAAAAAAGTATCAATACCTTCAAAAAATGATTCTGACCAATTTGTTGCCATGTCATTTCCTACTTTAGCTTTACGCTACTTTTAACTATTGAATGCAAAAGTAGCGCCAATGAAAATCTTTTAATCGCCTTTTAAACTAGGCGCCATTTCTTGCAAGGCACTCGCTGCCCAGCGTTCAATTTGTCGTCTAAACTTCGCTCTTGAAGGAAGAAGACGTATATTATGAAGAAGCCTATCGCGCTCTTCTTGTTTTACTGACGAATCAATGAGTAATTGCCCAAAAATAGCGGGGTCACTAGTTCCCTCGCCAAATTTATCTTCAACCATTTGCGTCCGAAACTTAAAGCTTCTATAAATATTTTGAGCACTGCTTTTGTAACCTGTATCATTTGTAATAGCACAAAAGAGCACATGACATAGGCTATTTAGCTCAGTTTGGCTCAATTCAGGTAAGTAAATCAAATTGCCGCCACCATATCCTCCGACTCCCACTGATTCAATGAAGAAGCATTGGGCGCAAAAACAACAGGCGGTAACCAAATTAGATAATTTGTTATTGGTAAAATTTAAATCAAGATTCACAATTTCTTGGTATTGTTTGGCTTGGAATCCACAAAATTGACAAGTATACTTATCTCTTTGGAATACTTTTACTTCAAAAGCTTTAAAACGTTCATCAGCTTTTCTTGCCGAATATAAACGCCAATTACCTGGAGTTGCAATTAACTTTAATTCTTGTTCTTTTGCTAAAGCATCCATTAGCTTTATACCTATTTGCAATAAAAACTTAGATAGATTTGAGAGTAAAAGACCCTCAAAATTTGCCTCACTATACCCGTTTTCTTTCAAAATACGATGTTTTGAAATAAACCTATTTAAAATGTCAGCCTGGATGAAGCGAAGCGAAATCCGGGTTTATCCTCCCCGGATTTCAGCTCGAAGAGCCTCCATCCAGGCTACATTTAATATTCGCATTTTGAGGGATATTAAGTACCAGTGAAGATAGTACCAGTAGGCCCCGCTACTGAACCTGCTTTACCAAACATTGTCTGACCTGCAACACCTAAAATAGAAGGTAGGAATAACAAGGCAGCAGCAATAAATACTAAAGCAATAGGAGTACCAATAGTAATCTGCGTTGGATTATCCTTATGTTGCTTAAATTTCATAATTGCACCGATTGCAAAACCAAGACCCGCTAAATAAGAACTCGCAGTTATTAGCTTAGCCAAGCTTGTAAACGAATTAGTTATACTAGTTGCCATAGAACCTATCGTCGTTGAGCCCGCCGCCGCCTCTCCTGCCAAGATCATTAGTCCTATGCCTAGGGCTAATATTGCTCTTTTTGAACAACTTTGTTTTGACATGTTCACTTTGTTTCTCCCTTGTTTTAAGTCTTTATAGTTAAGTTCCATACAATGTATTGTTGATAACTGTTAAAGTCGCAACAAAATTCATTGCTAAAATTCCGCCAAAAACATGCATAAATCCCTTACCAGTTCCCCCTGGTGGCTGCCCACTTGAAGCTGAACGAGCAATTAAAATCCAACCCCGAACAAAAGCAATTACGCCTATCACTTGGATAATCAAAGTTAAAGAGCGTCCAACACTACTATTAGAACCAAAAATATTTGCAATCGTAGTATTTGACGAATTCACCGGTGCATATTGCAAAATGCTAGATGAACCAAAAGTCGTACTCAATAAAACAGCTAAGGCCGTAGGAAAATAAATAAATACCGCAGCCACCAATAAATAAATTATTGGTTCTTTCAAATTTCCACTGGAAGCAGACATTGTCTTCGACTCACCATAAGACTTTAAAGTATAAATAGCTTTAAAAGCAAAGGCGAGCCCCATTAAATAAGCAAAACCAGTTACTAAACGCTCAACAGGCGCTAAATTAGACGCGATATTATTTAATATATCAGCTTGGCTAGCAACCCAAGCGGTCCAGTTAGTATCTGTAGACATGAAGCCCTCAACTATCTTGCTGACTAAACCTTATCACTCGGCCTGAACTCATAATAACTTTTCCTTGAGCCGGATCAATAAGTCTTACTACCCCTAAACCAGCGATTTGTGTTCCCTCTCTAACGGTAAGTGTAGACCCATTTGTAGCAATTAACCATGCTCTACCTGGAATTACTGCTTGTATATAATAAGAGATACGATTTTCAGGTCTTATGACACGTGGTTTTTTAACAATTTTAGGGCGAGTTCGCTCTGTTAAAACAGCGATTTGATTCGACTGTTGTTCAAGTTTGGCATTCAAGTTAGTAATGGTTTCACTAAGCTCTTCTATTTTTTGAGTGAGCTCATTTACATTACTATTTACTGAACTCATTTGCGAACTAACTGAACTCATATCAGAACGTATATTTTGCTGATTAACTTCTAAATCAGACAACTTTTGCTCTACCATAGGATTAGACGTAGTTTGCACAGGTGTGGTCTGAACATTTATTGGCTGTTGCTGTATTTGTTGAGTCGGCGACACTGGCTGTATGGGTTTATTAACCGCAATTGGAGGAACGGCATCTATATTTGAAGTGGTATTTTTAGAACCACCAAAAAATTTGTAAGCAAGCAATAACGCAGCAAAGCCACCCATAACAATTAAGGCATTACGCCTAACATTGGTTGAGCCTTCTTGCTTAGGCTTTTGTGGCATATCTTCTTTTTCTGCATTTTCGTCTAAATTCGTTTCAAAAGAATCGATTTCGGAAAATTCATATTCATCATTATGTTGATCGTCAACCATAACTTATCCTAATTTACTGTTAAATTGCAGTTACGTCTTGAACAAATAGTACTCCGATTGCTGTTCCTGAGTAAACTTGAACTGTAATCGGTGTATTAAATACTTTCTTCGCCACTTGCCCCCAGTTCTTACCCACTGTAGCAAGACCAATTACAGCATTTTCCAAGACAGATCTACCAATACCATTTTGTACAGTTATATTATTACCGCCACCAGTACCCCCAACAGTTACTGTTGTGTTAGCAGATTGGAAAGCATTACCAAAACCTTCTAAAAAAGCGGAAGCATATAATGAGCCGTATCGTAATAAGTAATGATGATCTGTATTAGAGGATAAGGCTGTACGAGCTGTATTAGGGTCAATAGCATAAGCTGATATTGATATCGTTTTAGGGGCTCCAGGTACTGACATCGTATTAAAACTAATAACCATTTTTTCAGCTTGGTTAGGTAAAGTAAAACTGCCTATTAATTTAGCTCCCTTTAATTTCCCAGTCACAATTGTGGCGAGAATAGGGCCTGGCTCATCAGAGTTGACTGAGGTATCCATAACAGCAAATAGAACATCACCGGTCTTAATCATCGACCTTTGTTGTATTCCACCATCAAAATTATTATTAGACATCTTAGTATTGGTAGGAGGCATGTTAGGGCCTTCTCCAAATACTTTCTCGCCTTTTGCACCAGATGCTTTTTTATCTTCATTACCTTCCAAATAAGCTTGTGTTGTTACTTTTTGCCACTCTTGTAAGGCATCGTTGGCTGTACCCAACATTTGAGATATGCGTTGTTGAATTTTTTGTTGATAACGTTGATCTGCCATTTGGCTATTTTGTTTATTTAAAATAGCTTGTAATTGTTGCGCATTTTGTGCAGCAGTATTATTGGCGGCCTCATTATTTTGCCCAGGCATTTTAGGTATCGCATTTAAGCTAGACGTGGCTGGTTTTTGAACTGCTGGTTTTGCTAAAGCAGCTACGTTCGATTTTGGTTCTGACTCTTCACCTAGTTCAGCCGCTGTAAAGCCTGCATTCTTAAGTTCTGCTTCACTAAAACCACTATCAGCTAGCTCTTTGGCACTGAAACCTGCCGCTTTGAGATCCGCGGCACTAAAGCCTGCGTTTTTTAATTCTGCCGCAGTATATCCGGCGTCTTTCAATTCAGCAGCGGTATAACCAGCAGCTCTCATTGCCGCTGCACTACAACCTAAAGTTTGTTTGATTGTAGTGGCACTTACTCCAGCAGCTCTTGCCGCTTTTAACGAGCTGACACTACAATCCGCCGTACGTCCGGCAGCAATGACTTCAGCAGCTTTAATTCCTGCTTGGCCTAAAGCTTGGGGGGTAAATCCAGCTGCCAATAAAGCTTCTGGTGTTGCTCCTGCCTGACTTAAACTTTTTGCATCAAAACCTGCAG
>JAIUOG010000166.1 GCA_020161725.1 Pseudomonadota bacterium | reverse complement strand
TATATAAGAAAATAGCAAGCAAGGCTAAAATGATAACAACAGGATATCGGATATAATCACCCACACTACGTGTTAAAATTAGGAATTGATCCCAATCAACCGTATTCGGGTCTATGGTTTGCATTAAATAAACATTATTTTGTAAATCAGCACTATCAACAAAAAGACTAACCACCTTTGCCTGTAATACATTCAGATAAAAAACGCCGGCAACAATATAGCCATGCGCAGATTTCCATATGAAAAATACAGTCACGATTAAGAGCACCATAATCCAAACTGGTGCCATTGAATTATCATTATTTTGTGGTTGCTGTTGTTGTGCCATTTGTCTATTTTTTTTAGATACTTAATCTAAGTATATGGTAGATTTATTCTTTTTTAAACAAACGCCCTTTCACATAATTATATGTTCCCGAATAATGAACAAAACGACTAATATTTTCCATATTCAGTGAACGGTCTTTAATGGATAATAAGGGATTGCCTAATTTATCAATCGGTATTTTGTCTTGCGGTAAATTTAAAATACTACTTTGGCTAATACCAATTGCAACATAAGCCTCGTTTATTTTATTGGTTTTTGTTTTAATAATAGATTGCACACCTGATTCATCAGCATAAACAGGTCTTGAAATAATTTGCCGAGGTAGGTTACTTAGAATACGCTCCCAGGCCTGCATGTTATTACCTTCAGAAGAATAAAGTGCAATGAATACTTCCTGATGAACTTCATCTTCATGATGACGACCCACACGGGGAATACCATTTTCTAAATTGGGCATCTCGCCTAACACTTTAATAAATTTATCTCGTATTGAGCAAAGATTAGCGCCAATTGTTTTTAAAAAATTTGATTCTTCCCATGGGCCTGTATCAATCGCTTTATTCAAAGCATCAAGAATGGCTTTATTTTGTTCTTCTGTAAGATCATCTTTCATATGGCATTAGCTCTTCTTTAGTAAAGCGGCTTATTATTATTTTAGTATATAGCTTAGTTCCTTCCAAATGCCATTTTTAGAAACAAAAAGTATTTTTTTAGCAAGGAGAATAAAAGAACGCTGCTTTAGAATAATCTTTGAAATAGGCTAAAGTTCTGTCCTCATTATCATGAAAATTTAAAACCAACAAAAATGCCATTCAGCAAAAGCTGAAATGGCGGATGTGTTTTAGCTTAATGACAACGAAATTTAAGTTATAATTTCGCAGAAACTGAGTTTTGAATATCTAAATCTTCAGTAGCACTTTGCTTATTTTTAATAACATCATCTTCAGTAGCGCTTTGTTTATTTTTAACAGCGTCTTTAAATAAACTGGAGCTAGCTGCAACCTGATTTTTTGAGCCTAAACTGTTAAGCATTGAAGCATATGCTTCCTTTAAAATTTTCGCAGCCTCTTGATTTGCGCCAGCTGATTTTGAATTACCAAAATTGGCTACCTTATCCACCAAATCAACATTTTCACGCACTTTTTTTACAAGCTCTCTCGCACCATTTTCAGCACTAAAAAAAGTTAGGTTTGCCATTCTTTTATTACTCCTAAAACACTGCATTTTAACTGCGTATAACTATATTTAAGACCAGGTTAACATATTTTTCACACATAGTGCTCACAAATTAAGAACCTTTCGTTTTTTTTACAATTCTTTAATTAAAAATTAATCATACATAAGTTCATCAAGCGGAGTGTAATCTTTGCTAGGGCCGCCTTGAATTAACTCACTTAATACATCTGTAATACATAAAAGACGTAAAGCATTCGGCGTTACGTCGTCAAAAATAACTCGATTACCTAATAAAGCACCTTCAACGTCTTCATAAGTTGCCCCCAATCCATAGCCTAAACATAAAGAACAAAGCTGATCTGCTCTTTTAGTAATGGCGGGAAGAAGACCTGTTTCTGAAAAAACTTCATCGAAGCTTACAAATCTATCATTTAGATAAAATTTAGCATTCAAAGTCGCAGCAATCATTGCTAAAGATTTTTGTATCGTATTTGCCATTAACGCCACCATGGTTGAGACGACTTAACAGGGCCTGCCAAAAAACTTCTAATCCATCGCAAAAAAACAGGCACTGTAAATCCGTAATGCTCAATAATACCAAAAAAAACAGCAGAAACGAGCACTAAGATTCCTGTCCATATTCGAATATGCATTAAAAATAAAAAAATAGGGAAGGCAGCTCGTGCATCTACCATAAAAAAGCGGGCATTTCTTGCTGAATCACGCCAATGAGTAGTACTAGAAAAAGAAGCCATAATATCTTGATTTTTTATATCTTATATTTGAAGTATATACCCAAGTTCTTTCAAAATGCTATGTTTTGAAAAAAACCATTTAAAATGCCTGGGTGCAGCAAGTCGAAACCTGGGTTGCAGTCCCTCAGACTTCCTCCCGGGCTAGAATATGAGCAAAACCATCAAAATACACAGCCTGGATGAAGTATCTCAAAATCCGGGGTTATTCTCCTGGATTACGGCTCGAAGAGCCTCCATCCGCACTACATTTAATATTCGTATTTTGAAGTTGTTTGGGTATATATGGATTTCAAGAGAAAAAAACTTTGCAATTTAGGACTTAGGCATATTTTTTAAATTTAAATCCGTTGTTAAGCAGTTTTTCATAACTGCTTCCATCCTATTTTCAGGTGCGTCAATCTCAGGAATCATTTCAACTATATCGAGTTTAGCCTGATTATTACTCTTTTCAGCGGGTTTATTTGCCAATTTCTTTAACATGTCAAAGGTATTAGCCATTTTTTACACCTATTTAAAGCTATATTGGTTATATTTTATTCTATAAACATTAAGGTTTTATTAAGCAGTATAAATATATTTATACATAATAATAAAGAGTTAATAGTATATCTTACTATAAAAATAATCATCTTCTGATTTATTATAAGAGGTGCAAGCTGCCCAATGGATTTGGCTTTGAGGAAATAAGTTTAATATCTCGGATAATAAAATAGATTTTTCATTTTGCTTTTTAAGATCGAAAACAACTTCGCCTGTTTGGATGCAAATAACTTTAGGGCAAAGATCATCCCTACTACTGCCCATAAAACTAAAATTAGGAATCAATTCTTGTGAGCTCGAGCTATAATCGAAAGTACTAAACAATTGTTGATGAATTTTATAAGATAGTACTTTTCCTTTAGAATCGATCACCACTTTTTTTGGTTCGTAACGACCGCTTTCTATTAATATACCCAATCTATTACTTAATCCACATCTAAATGGGCTATAAAAAGTAATCCTATTGTTTAAAGTAAATGGTAGTATTGCACCATTCTCTTGATACCAAACACCATGGCCTGAGCAAACTAAGTCTTGAGTAGCTGGCTCATCAGCCAAATTTTGAATTAACTCTTTAATAAAAGGCCTATTTTGCAAAAGTATTTTTATCTTGTTTAAGTCCTGTTTTAATAGCAATAAATCTTCATTGTAAGAAACTAGCATCGTGTTAACCAAACGATATAGTTGTTGCAATTGCCAGGTTATATATACTTTTTCTTCAGCTATGTTTGGAATATAAATTAAAAGCCTCGCTAATTTTTTTCCATAATAAGAAAGCGCTGAATCTTGAGCTAAGATTAAATTCTTTTTAGGGTTAATAGAGGTATAGCCTTTAAATTTATAAAACCACATCCTGTTTGACTGAAGGAAAATCAAATTAACTAACTTAAAAATAGTTAACATATTTTCTAGTTTTTCTTTAAAAGAAGATATTTGTAACTTTAACTTTTTCCATGGGAAGAAAGTAAAAAAAGGGTTTAAACGGATTTTATTTTTTTTTATTTCCTCAATTGTTTATTAAAAA
>JAIUOG010000165.1 GCA_020161725.1 Pseudomonadota bacterium | reverse complement strand
ACTATGGAATATTTGGGGGGGGGAAATTCTAAAAATTTTTTGGTTACTAATGTGTTAACTGGTAATAAAGAAGTACTAAAACTTGAATATAGAATGGGTAATCCTATTGATCAGGTTCAAAAATTACAAAAAAATGCTGCATTAAGCCCTTATTTTGTTGGTGTTTCTCATAATAGAGCTGTTGCGATTGGTACTAATAGAGGCTCGGAGATTCGTTTTTTACAAATGACTGATTTTTGTCAAGGCGATGATTTAACCTCTTGTGCCTATAAAGTAGAATCAGATGTTTCGCGCTTGATTTCAGCTAATAATATTTATAGCCAAATGGCTTATGTATTGGTGAATTTAGATGCCAATAATACAATTCATACTGATATGAAAAATTCTAATTGGTTATTAGATGAACAGGGGCGTTTACGTATAGCGGATACCAAAGCATTTGTCCCAACAGATAAAGGTAACTTTTCCTTCTCAATAGCAAGAAAGAACAAGTATGATTTAGTTACTACCAGTTATTTAAATCCCCCCGAATTTGCCTTTAATGCTTCTTTTTCAGCAAGTAAAGCCCAAGCCTATATGTTTGGTAAAAATCTTTATGATTTTTTATCAGCTTATGATTATCATAAGAAAAGTGGCAATTATAACTTCGAGCTAATAAAGCAAGCAAAAAACGGTGAGGATTTAAATTTTGATGCCCCAATTTTTAGTACACCTATCGGTGAACGATATAAACAATTAATTTGTGAGACTGTTAGGGCAAATCCTGATGAACGTTTAGATATGCGGGGAGTTCAAGAGTCAATGCAGGCAATTGAAAGTCTCTTAAAAAAACCTGAAATATTAAATGAATATTATGGAATAAGATCAGCGCTACAAAGACAAGCCAAAAGTGTTAATAGCACACAAAATATCCGTGATAACATAAACTACATGCTTAGTGTTTGGGATGATAAAACTCTTGATCCTTGGTTAAATGATGGGGATTTTACCTTACTTAATAAACAAATGAGTTTATATTCAGACATGTTGAAGATATTTTCACGAATCAATATTAATTCTCCCCAGCAAGATAAGTTGCAAGTTATTATGGAAAATTTTTATGAAGGAAAAGAAGACATTGCTAGTTATAAGGAAGCCTTTTATAAGATTGTGAATCTTGAAATTGAAACCCAGGCGTCATCTGATCCTGTTAAAGCTGATTATATTGTATTGGTAAACCAACTTGAAACAGTGAGAGATAAAGGTAATGTTCATGAGGAGCTAGAAAGAGCTGCGCGCGGGGTATATGAAAAACCAACTACAGAAAATTTTGAGAGTATCAATAAACGTTTAGCAGGTCTATTAAGTTCAATGCAACCTTATTTAACACACACTGTGGCTCATAGTGCTACTGAGACAACGAGATGGATGAAATCAAATATGCAAAACTGTAGACAGCAGTCTGCAGCAAATGCAGTTGATGCATCTGAACTTGTTCAACCAACGGGTAATAAACTTATTCACTGATGCAGGGAGTAATACATGATTCTAAGTTATGATGAATTAGCTAGAAATTTGAATCTTCATGAGTCTTATGAATCTCTGGCTGATTTAGAGGCACTTCGCCAATGGTGTAATGAGAATTTTGTATGGGATTTTTCATCTTGGCAAGAATTAAAGCCAAATGAGGAATATCAATTATTACAAAATTTAGCAAAAGAATATCTCGATTTATTTTTACCAAGAAGTTCCGATATCAATGAACCTAATGTGCTTTTACAAGGTTATACTCCAATAGAATGGGCTTCTATAAGAGGTTATGGTGCTTTTCTAAGACAACATATGAATGATGTTAACCCAGAGAGTGGAAGAACTCCTTTGCATCGTATGGCTGCTTTGGGAAATAAGGTGGCGGTTGAAGTGCTTCTGGAGTTGGGGGCTTCTAACCTTGCTGATAAACAAGGTATGTTTCCTATTCATTGTGCGCTTATTTTACCGATGTCGGAAATGAGCCCTGAAGTAAGAGAAGAAAAAATTGCTTTAAGAACAGTGATTTATGAGTTACTAGCGTCTAATGCGCCTGAATCAGTACTAGAGATAACGAAGGACAAACAAAATGTTGCTCATTATATGGCTAAATATGGTTTTGAGCAGTTGTTAGACCAATTAGTTAAGAAAAATAGTGAACTTTTAGTAGGAATTGATAGTAAAGGTTATCCACCCGCTTGCTATGCAATATTAAATTCTAGATTAGGTTCTTTAAAGATTTTATTGCAAGATGAACGAGTTAGAAATTGGAGTGACCCTAAGTTAGGTAATCTTCTCAGTTTTGCAGAAAAAGAGGGGGATAAAGACGCTGTTGATGCTTGCTTAGCTGCAGGTATCAAAAAAGAAGATACAAGTTTGATAACCCATATATATCGCAATGCTATTGTATCGGGTACACCACCAAAGGAAGATGAAAGCTCAACTTTGCATCCTTAAAGGGTTAATATTTTGAGCATAGAAATCAAACCTTAATTAGCCAATAAAGCTCTAGCGACCTTAGATTGATTTGCCTTGCCTAAAATTTTGCAGATCATGTCACCAGCATGCACTATTTTAAAAATATCAACGCCTGTTTTAATGCCTAAACCATGTAAGAGATAAAGCACATCTTCCGTTGCAACATTGCCTGTAGCGCCTCTAGCATAAGGGCAACCGCCTAGGCCAGCAACTGAACTATCAAATCGGCTGATTCCCAGTTCAAGTGAGGCGTAAATGTTAGTAATCGCTTGTCCATAGGTATCATGAAAATGCATTGCTAATTGGTTGGAGGGTAGAATTTCAAGCATTTCTTTGATTACCGCTGCTGTTTGTTTAGCCGTGCCAACACCAATTGTATCGCCTAAGCAGAGTTCATCTATTTCAAGTGCTAGTAATTGTTTTGCTACTTTAATCACGGAAGAAGGTTTTATTTCGCCTTCATAAGGGCAACCTAAAGCACAGGAAATATAGGCTCTTACTCGAATGCTATGTTCTTTAGCTAAAGCTAAGACAGGTTTAAACCTATCAATAGATTCAGCGATAGAGCAGTTAATATTACGCTGATTAAAAGCTTCGCTTGCCGCTGTAAAAATAGCGATTTCTTTAAGACCAAGTTTTAATGCTTTTAGCATGCCTCGTTCATTAGGAACTAGAGCAGAATAATGAATACCTGGTTCTTTATTGATGTTGGTATAAAGAGGTTCATTATCTGCTAATTGCGGAATGGCCTTAGCTGAAACAAAGCTTGTAACCTCAATATTTTGAAGGCCTGATTGGCTAAGTAAGTTAATCAGATCGATTTTATCCTGTGTCGTTACAAAGGCAGATTCATTCTGTAAACCATCCCTGGGGCCTACCTCTATCAGGGTAACTTCTGTTGGAAAATTCATAGCAATCCTTTTTATAACTTTCTTATTACTCGTCATTGCAAATATCGTGAGGCAATTCAGTTCGGATTTACAATTGACTACCGTTCTAGATTGCTTCGCTAAAGCTCGCAAAGACAAAGCTTTATCTTTCGTAGCCTTGATGAAGCGAAGCGCAATCAAGGTTTAATCTTCATTATAACCACCCATCCTTGGTTACGCTAACGCTCTGAGTTATCCTGTCATATTTTTACCCAACTTGTAGAGCCATTTAAACTCACTGAGATTCAAATTTATGTCATTCCCGCGTAGGCGGGAATCCATTTTATCAAACAAAGTGAGGTGCCACTTTAAGAAATAGATTCCCGTCTACGCGGGAATGACAAAAAATTGAATCAAAAGGTTCAATATTGCTCTTTTGGGTAATTAAATGCCGTCATTGCGAACATCGTAAAGTAATCACTAATGTTCTTTTAAGGCTAATAACTCCGCACCTTCATTAACCTGGGCGCCAACCTCATAAAAAAGCTCGGTTAAGACACCATCTTTAGGG
>JAIUOG010000012.1 GCA_020161725.1 Pseudomonadota bacterium | reverse complement strand
CTTTATCCTTAGGTTGTAACCGATATTTTATTGTCGTTGGATATCGCAACAGTACTTGAAGTTTTCAGCTCAGCCAAACTTGATTCCCGAAGTGAAACCAAATTAGCTAAATCTGACGATCTTGATCCTTTCTTATGTCAATATAAAGCTGCTTTAATGGCAAAAGGAAATTCTGAATATTTCCTTCAAAATCAAGACGTAAGTGAACCTACCTTTTCATCCTTTTTTTCGCGTAGTGATCACAATCCCTGTCATCCCTCAACCACTTTGTCCTCCAGTGATGGTGGTGTCATCCCTTGCCCCAACCATTGATCTACGATGTCCCAATTTTCCTTCATCCCAAAACTGAATTCCTGTCATATCTTCGTTTTTATTAATTGGTGGCCTTTTAGTTGATTTCAAAAATTTTAAAGAAAATCATAAAAAGGAAATTTATGAGCAATCAGGATTCAATGACTAAAATAAGATGGAGTTTTATTGCTCTCTATTTTATAGCAACTCTGTTATCTGCTTTTTGGAGCACCCCTCTTGCTATTAGCATTTTACCTATTGTTACAGTAATAGCTCTTTTTACAGCCGTCTTTTTACATGGTATTGAACGTTATAATTTCAAAAACATGCTAATTTTTTTCTTAATTACTTGGGTAGTTAGCCATTTTTTTGAAGCCTTAAGCATTCAAACTGGTTTTCCCTTTGGCTTTTATCATTATGAAAAATTAGCAGGCCCACGTTTATTTGAAGTACCTCTCATTATTATGTTTGCTTATTTTGCAATGGGTTATGCCTCATGGAGTTTAGCTAATATTTTGATAAACCAAGGTGCTAATCCACTAAAATCAAATAAGCTTTTTTTAGTCCCCCTAATCGCTGCTTTTATAATGGTCATGTGGGATCTTTGCATGGATCCATGGGCCTCTACTGTCGATTCATTATGGGTTTGGCAGGAAAAAGGCACTTATTTTGGCGTACCTTTAAAAAATTATTTTGGCTGGTTTTTAGTTGTTTATTTAATCTATCAGCTTTTTGCTTTTTATATTGCTAAAAGGGATAATAAAAACCCGAATAATACTCCCTTTTTTCAATCCAAATTATTTTGGTTAGAGCCAATAGGGCTTTATGCTACTCAAGCTATGACTCAA
The DNA here is from genome assembly GCA_020161725.1 of Pseudomonadota bacterium. GTDB lineage: Bacteria > Pseudomonadota > Gammaproteobacteria > Legionellales > Legionellaceae > Tatlockia. The sequence continues at coordinate 35,908 of JAIUOG010000012.1, read as the reverse complement.
ATATTAGATGCTTTTGCAGTTAATTTTGCCCAAGACATTTTTGAACCTATGGCTTTAATTACTATTTTTACAATGCTATTTGTGAGTTTGTTGGCTTTAATAAAAGTAATTGATAGTAAAAAATTGTAGCACGGATGCTTGCAATAGGAATCTCAGCTCTTTTATAAATTTCCCCGGCTCCAAGCACCGGGGCATTTATTTAATGTAGCCTTGATGAAGCCAAAGGCGTAATCAAGGTTTAATCTTCATCACAACCACCCAACCCTTGGTTACGCTCCGCTGCACCAAGGCTACATACTAGAATTCGAGATTTTTATCTAGGAACTGATATTAAAATCTCTGAAAAGGCCAGCAGACATAGTTTGATCAAAGTTTACATCGCCAAAGCATCAGTAGCAGCAACATATTCATAGTCAAGTTCTCTTGCTACCGCTTCGCAAGTAATAAAGCCTTTATGAACATTTAAGCCATTCAATAAATGACCATCGCTTAATAAAGCTAATTTTACACCTTTAGTTACAAGGCTCATAATAAAAGGTAAAGTAGCATTATTTAAAGCAAAGGTTGATGTACGTGGCACAGCACCAGGCATATTAGCAACACAGTAATGGACAATATTATCTACTTCATAAGTTGGTTCTTGATGTGTGGTAGGTCTAGACGTTTCAAAGCAACCACCTTGGTCAATCGCTACATCCACAATGACTGAACCAGGACGCATTGTCTTTAACATGTTTCTCGTTACTAACTTAGGCGCTGCAGCCCCTGGCACAAGTACTGCACCAATAACTAAATCCGCTTCAGCTACATAGTGCTCTAAGGCTTCAGCAGTTGCATAGATGGTATTTAATTTAGAACCAAATTGGAAATCAAGCTCACGTAAACGTGGGAGAGATCTATCTAAAACACTCACTCTCGCTTCCATACCCATTGCCATACGCGCCGCATTAGTTCCGACCACACCACCACCAATAACAACGACATTAGCAGGTGCAACACCAGGAACCCCACCTAAAAGAACGCCACTTCCGCCCTGTGCCATCTCTAGACAATGCGCTCCAGCTTGAATAGACATACGCCCTGCTACTTGTGACATTGGCGTTAATAAGGGTAAGCCGCCATCATTCTGAGTTACGGTTTCATAAGCAATAGCAGTGACACCTGATTCCTTCAAAAGGCGTGTCTGTTGTGGATCAGGGGCTAAATGTAGATAAGTAAATAAGGTTTGCCCTTCTCTTAAACGACGACATTCTGAAGGTTGCGGCTCTTTTACCTTTACAATTAATTCAGCTCTTTCAAAAATTTCATCAGCAGTATCAACAATTTCTGCACCTGCAGCACGGTAATGATCATCATCAATACCGATTCCTATACCAGCATTTTTTTCAATAATAACTGACGAGCCAGCACGAACAATTTCACGAACAGAGGCGGGAACAAGACCTACACGGTTTTCTTGTTGTTTAATTTCCTTTGGTACACCTACTAACATAGTATTTTCCTTTTTCTACTTTTATAAACTTCATCATTCAATTTTATTTTAAATGCCTAATCATTTCAGGGACTATTTCAAATAAATCACCAACTAAACCATAATCGGCAATCTGGAAAATAGGCGCGTCTTCGTCTTTATTAATAGCAACAATTACCTTTGAATCTTTCATGCCTGCTAAATGTTGCACAGCGCCTGAAATTCCAATAGCGATATATAAGCTGGGGGCAACTATTTTCCCTGTTTGACCTACTTGATAATCATTAGATACAAAACCTGCGTCCACTGCAGCTCTTGACGCACCGACAGCCGCATTTAAACAATCGGCTAATTCCTCAACGAGCTTAAATTTCTCGGCATTTTGCAAACCACGACCACCTGAGACAATCACTCTTGCCGAACCTAACTCTGGACGGCTGGATTGAGTTAGTTCTTGTTTAATAAATTTAGTTTGGCTATTAGCAACCTTATCCAAGCGCTCAATTGAGCAAGGCGCTTGTTCTTCATCAACAGCAGAAAAAGCAGTTGGTCTTACCGTAAGAACTTTAATTGAATCTAAGAGTTTAACCGTTTCGATTGCATTACCCGCGTAGATAGGATGCTCGAAAGTCTCTTTATCAATAATTTTACTTAAATCTGATAATTGAGCAACATCAAGACAGGCAGCAATTCTTGGTAAAATATTTTTTCCAAAAGTAGAAGCTGGAGCTAAAATAGTTTTAAACGAGTTTGCCTTTGAAATAACCAGTTCTGCAATTGCTTCAGCCAGTAAATTAGCATAGCAAGCATTATCTGCTAACCAAACAGAACTCACCCCCTTTAGAAGAGCAGCTTCTTTAGCTACCTCTTCGCAGTTAAGGCCTGCAACGAGTAAGGTAATCTCTTCACCAAACTCGATTGCTGCAGCAAGAACATTTTTAGTATTCGGATGTAAAACCTTATTATCATGTTCAACAATAATTAAAGTGCTCATTCTCATCTCCTTTTAAAGCACTTTGGCTTCGTGTTTTAATTTCGCAATAAGCTCTTCAACATTTTCCACGCGAAGCCCCGCTGTTCTCACTTTAGGTGCATTGACAGACACTATTTCGATATGTTTTTTAAGATTTAAGCTTAAGTGTTCTAATTCAATCACTTTTAAAGGCTTCGATTTTGACTTCATGATATTAGGTAAGCTTGCATAACGGGGCTCATTTAAACGAAGATCAACACTGACTACAGCCGGCAACTGCATAGCAATCGTTTCTAAACCACCATCAATTTCACGCGTTACTTCTAAGTTTTTATCATTAAGCGAAAGCTGGGAAGCAAAGGTTGCTTGCGGCCAATTTAATAAAGCAGCTAGCATTTGAGGAGTTTGATTGTTATCGCCATCGATGGCTTGTTTACCCATCAATACAAGATTAGGTTTTTCATCTTCAACGATTTTTTGCAAAATTTTAGCAATATTTAAACTGCAATGCTTTTCATCTGTACGAACTAAAATGGCATTAGCAGCGCCCAAGGCCAAGGCATGTCTTAAGGTTTCTTGAGTAGTTTCTGAGCCAATACTAACGACGGTGACCTCACTTGCCAACCCTTTCTCGACTAAGCGAATTGCTTCTTCAAGTGCAATTTCATCAAAGGGATTCATCGACATTTTAACATTGGCAGTTTCAACGCCACTGTTATCCGCTTTTACTCTTATTTTTACATAAGGATCAATAACACGTTTAACCGCAACTACAATTTTCATAGTCCCTCACTTCAATTGTCTTTGCCAGCCATATTGCCAGACTTAAGGCTTTGAATTCAAGACTTTATTTATCTTAATTCCGATGTTCCTTATTTAATAAGGAATTGAAAGGTTTTCTTGGAAATATAGATAGGCTAATATCTCACTGGATTAAAGCTCTTTGAGCTTACATCCAGGCTTTAATGTCGTCATTGTGAAGCAATTCAGTTAAGATTTAAAACAACAGTTAAAAGTTGAACTTTTAACTGTTTCTGAAAATAAGTTATCCATTAAATTATCGTCAAAAAGATCAAATCGCTGTTCTCTCTTTTTTTTAGACACATTAATGGCTGGAGCAGGTTGCTCTAATGCCTCTCCTAAGGTAATAAATTTATAGCCATGCTCTTGGTACATTTTGATAATGTCAGCTAAAAAATAGCTATTAATTAAATTTGAATGAATTAATAGAATTTGCTTCACAGGCTTATCGCCAGCTCTTTTTTCCGCACGAACAGTTTGATCCCAAATATAGGCAAGATATTGCTTTTTCATTTGGTTTAAATTTTGTGCACGTAAACGATAAGGAATTTTATAAAGTCTTTCATTAAAGCGAAAATCTTTACTATCAATAGTCACAGGCGCTATGGTGTAATGATTCAAACTCAAATAATCGATAACTTTTTGCTTTTTATCGCCTCGACCTTCGGCAAGATAGGGATATCTAAAATATTTAGTTTCACTGGGCATAATGGAACTTAAAATTTTATCTGCTCTATCTACATTGGCGATATATTTATCCGTATTGGTTGTATTTAAATTTAAATGGGAAAAGGTATGATTACCCAAAGTAAGACCTGCCTGTTGGAAGGCTTCTAATAACTCCCATTGTCCCTTTTCAATTGAACCTGCTATCACAAAACCGGTTGCAGGTACCTTATTTTCTACCAAGGCATTCAAGATACTCATGAATCTATCATGTTCTCTTTGTAATTTAGCAGGATTATTATTTGCCGAGCCAACGAAGGGTAAATCATCAATAGTAATGGCTATTTCTTTATCATAAGCAAAGGATGTAAAACTATAAAGACATCCCACTAGGGCTAAACCCCAAAGCTTCATTCTAAACATTCGCTTGCTCCTCAAATTTTACCTGTATTTAAGGAGTTAGGATTGCAATATTTATACCAGTACTTTAGGGTTATTTTTCTTTGCTTAACCATTGTAGGATCAAAAGCTCACCAATAAAGCGCCAATCTGCTTCTGAGTTTAATAAAGGCTTTAATAAGGTTGTTGAAATAATACGCTCATTAGCAACTAAATTAATTAAATCGGTATTGACTGCTTGAACATCCCATTCACAACCATTTATAAATAATAAAATTGTTGTTGCTTCATTAATATAGGCAAACCGACATAAGGGATTACGGTATAAAGAAAAATCTTCGCTTAAGAATTCCTCTAGCTCCTCTCTACTAAAATCATCCTCTTCTAAAGGCTCAGGCAATAAATTTTCAGCTTCTGAATCAAGGCTTGTAACAAAAGAACCAAACCAGTGTTTTAAGCGAGATTCATCTTCTAATTCAGCAATTAAAAGTTCCTTAGCTTTTAATAAAGCATCCCTTGGTAATTCAGAACTCCCTCTTAAATTAGACCAATCCGGATCAGCATAAAGGGATGTTTTTTCTCTTTTTTCAGCAGAAAACTCAGCATAAGAATCCAAAAGCTCTTGTGCTTGATAAGCTCTATAGCCAAAGGAATAAGTCATGCATTCACCTATAGCAATGCCATGATGGCCAACATGAGGTGGCAAATAAAGCATATCCCCTTCGTCTAAAATATAATCTTCTTCAACAGCAAAATCGTGCATGATACGCAGGGGGACATCATCTAAATAGTTTTCTGGCTGGCAATCTTTGGTCGTTAGTTTCCATTGCCTTCTACCTTTTGCCTGATAAAGAAAAACATCATAATTATCGTAATGTGGCCCTACTGAACCTGAATCAACAGCATAACTAATCATGACATCATCCACACGCCACTGTGGAATAAAATTAAAATTCGCCAATAAATCGGCAACCTCTGGCACAAAACGATCAACGCCCTGCACTAAAAGTGTCCAATGTGTTTCTGGTAAATGCCTAAATTCTTTTTCATCAAAAGGCCCTTTTTTAAGATGCCAAAAAGGCGCTTCTTTGGTTTGGTAAACAAGTCTACTTTCTACGTCCTCTTCTAAAGAAAGACCTGCTAACTCATCAGCAGAAAGCGGCTGGATAAAATTATTTAAAGCTTTTTTAAAAAGATAAGGTTTTTTTTGCCAGTAGTCTTTTAAAAATTGTTCTTTAGTTAAAGAGCCAAAGTTAATCATTGCTTATCCAAATAAAAAAGGAAGCTATCTTACGTCAAAATAACCAACAGCGATACAAGACCAAAAAACCAACCAGTTGGAAATAATAAAAACAAATGACTATACTTTGAACAAACAATGAGTTAAGGATTGCAAATGAATATCAAGGCTCTTAATAGTTCTAAATATTTATTTATTTTAAGTGTAACTTTATTGCTCATAGCATTTTGCTTTTCTGGAATAGCTAAAGCGGAAACAACCACACCTATTAACAAGTTTCAGAACAATTATAATCAACTTGCTTATTATCGCGTTTATTATGCCCACCCTCATTGGCGCTATACACCGAATGTCCGCATTTATCGGCCTGGCTACCACCGACATCAGGTTTTGTGCAAAAAACATTGTTATCGCAATAAATGGGGACATATGCGTTGTGTTAGACGTTGTTATCGCTAATTAATGAATTTTTAATAGAGGGTTAGCTCAATAAAAGCCCTGTTACTGATAAAATTAACATTCAAATTAAAACAAAGACACATTGACTTAATTTTAAACAATGGTATAATTCTCCAACTAGCCTTGGAGGATTATCGAAATGCCAACCTTTTTTAAAGTTTTAAACCCTTTTTCTTTTGGTGAAGTGCCGGAATATCTGCAATCTGATAGAGACTTGGCTACCTTTAAAAGCAAGTACACATTAACTAACAATGCTTTTACATTTATTGAAAAGAAGTTAAAAGCCTTTGATCTTGAATACTTGAATGCTAAAACTCATGCACACAAGAAAAATCTTAAAATAGCAAAAGAACATTTTATTGACAGCATTACAGCATATATGGAAGCAATTATTGGTAAAAAATTTTTAGAAGGCAACCTCGATTTTAAAAGCACAGTCAATACTAATAACCAAGGAACATACAAAATCGCAGCAGAGGAAGAACTCCAAAAAATACGTAAAAATTATTTTTCTTCCTCTTCTTATTTTCCAGTTTCTATCGATAATATGTTCAATAATGAGTTCTACGATAAGTTTGGTTATCACATGTCGGATGCTGTCATTGATGCTATAGCCGTTATTAGTTTCTTAGCCATTGCAGGTGGAATAGCTTTATTTATTGCAACGAATATTCCTGCTACTTTAATCTTAGGCTTTGCAGCAGCCATGGCATTCATAGTTACTGCCGGCTATTCTTCATTAGCAACAAATCATAATAAAAAGACTATTGAGGAAGCTGAATATGCGCTGTTTAAAGAGGTAGATAAGGTTTGTGAGAAAATATCTACCGATTCACAGTTTGATCTTACGTCTGAAGATCCTATAGAATTGGCCATTCAAGCAAAATAATCCACTAGCCCTTGTTTCTTAATAAACAAAGGGCCATCCTCTTCCGGTTCAATATTGGCTAAAGAAGTTTGCTCTCTTTTAAAAGAAGAGCTTCCTTCTTTTTGCTGTTGATTAGTTTGTACTGAAGCATCGGATAGCACTATTCCTTCTGCTTCAAATACCGTTTTTAGTTTAGGCAAAGATAATTCAACTAAATCCTTAATATGTTGATGTTCCGTTACAACATGTAATTTGACTTCTTCTTTTTCAAAACTTAAATTTAATTCTAAATGCCCCATATTTTCAGGATTTAATTTGATTAATGCTGATTTAATTTTTTGTTGGCCTAACCAAATAATCTGTTGGTTAAAATTATCACCCCATTCTGAGGAATCAATATTTTGCGGCATCGTAATAGGCTGTGGTTTAGTGGTTGCTGTTACCGTTTTAATATCTTGAATTGAGGTTTGTGTGTTAGTTTGAAGTTCCGTTTTGGTAGCTTTAGGTTCTTCAGTTTGTGAAACCAGAGTTGCTTCATCTATTTCTACTTCCGTTGTTAAAGGTTCCTCATTGGAGTTTATATCTTTTAAAGGCAAAGGCTGCTTTATTAGCTCCACTTCAGAAGTTTTAGAAGGTTCTTTTTGTAAGATTATTGGATTTTCTTTGTTTAAAGGAGGAGCATTTTCTTTTTTAGCGAGCAGAGATACTTCATCTACCAAGCTATCTTTTTCAACCGTTTCATCGATTTGATTTAGATTGTTTTCTGTGACTTGGGGTTTTTCTTGCATTAATTGCGATATAAAGGGATTGGAAAATATATCTTCGTCTGACATGAACAGAGGTTCATCTTCTTCGGGCTCGATGTTATTTTCAGGATAAGAAACAACGGCCTTTAGATTAAGGTCAGCCTTTTCAATTTTCATATCTATCTCTGAAATATCGTCTAATGTGCCTATTTCTAATTTTTCAGATTTAGCTAAATTGAATTCATCTATTTTATTTTGGGCTAGCGGAAGAATCTTTATTGGCTTTTCATTTGGTGTCATTTCCTGCTGCAAATTAATTTGTTGTTCATTGACTAGCTCTTTAGCTTCATGGCTATTAATTGGTATAGTTTCGACAATATTCATTTCCTTTGAAGATAGAGGCTCTTCTTTAGGTTCATTATCTAACATCTCTGACATGATATTAAAGAAAAGCACATCAGGACTTTGATTTTCACCAGAAGTAGTCAATGTTTTAGTGTCATTTTGCTCAACCATGAATTGCTGACAAAATAAAAGCCCGTTTAGATTCATGCAGCACTCCGTTGCACATTTTCATTTGATGAAAGCCATTCAAGCTATTCGCCTGAACCGCCGCTCTCCCGCCCATTAGGTCAATAAAACTCAATTATAAGTTAGACTTATGCTTAACCAAAACATCGCCTGGATACCGCGGACAAGCCGCGGTACGTAGGGAAGGTGGTTTGGTTGAATTTTAATTTATTCAACAAAAGCACTTCGCATCGACTTTATTGAATAAATTATCTCCCCTCCCTACGCCCCGTGGCTTGTCCGCGGGGTTCAAACAATCTCGCCTTGAACCTCAAAATCAACCTTGCTTAAGACTTAAACAACAGCAAAATTTATACCAATAGCCTCATGAAAAAAATATGAAACTAAGCTATGATTAAGGTTTTGAAAAGGAACGGAGTTTATATGAAAGTGGGGCATGACAGTCTTTCTACCAAGAATCAATTAAAAGTTGACGATAAAACCTACCATTACTACAGCCTAAAAGATGCTGAGAAAAATCATTTTAAAGGAATTAACCGCCTTCCCTATTCTTTGAAGGTCCTTTTTGAAAATCTACTTCGCTTTGAAGATGGCAATACAGTAACTACTGAAGATATTAAAGCCTTAGCTGACTGGCTAGTAAAGAAAACCTCTGAACATGAAATTGCTTATCGCCCTGCACGTGTATTAATGCAAGATTTTACCGGTGTGCCGGCGGTTGTTGATCTTGCCGCTATGCGCGATGCCATTGAAAAAATGGGTGGTGACCCTAAGAAAATTTCCCCCCTTTCTCCTGTTGACTTAGTAATTGACCATTCCGTGATGGTTGATAAATTTGCTACAGCAAAAGCGCTTGAAGAAAACACTGAAATTGAAATGGAACGCAATAAAGAGCGTTATGAGTTTTTGCGTTGGGGGCAAAAAGCCTTTGCTAATTTCCAAGTAGTTCCTCCTGGAACAGGTATTTGTCACCAAGTTAACTTGGAATACCTAGGTAAAACAGTTTGGTCTAACGAAGAAAATGGTGAGCATTATGCCTACCCTGATACTTTAGTCGGTACCGATTCTCATACTACCATGATTAACGGTTTAGGTGTGTTAGGTTGGGGCGTTGGGGGTATCGAGGCGGAAGCTGCAATGCTGGGCCAACCTGTTTCCATGCTAATTCCCGAAGTAATTGGCTTTAAATTAACAGGCAAATTACAAGAAGGTATTACAGCGACTGACTTAGTATTAACAGTGACTCAAATGTTACGTAAAAAAGGGGTAGTAGGTAAATTCGTTGAATTTTATGGCCCAGGACTTGCTGATTTACCCTTAGCTGATAGAGCGACTATTTCTAATATGGCACCTGAATACGGAGCGACCTGTGGCTTTTTCCCTGTCGATAAAGAAACTATTCGTTATTTAGAATTAACGGGTCGTGATGAGCACTGTGTTAAACTTGTAGAAACTTATGCAAAAGCACAAGGGCTTTGGTACGATAAAGATGCAGAAGAACCTGTTTTCACCGATACCCTAGAGTTAGATTTATCCACAGTAGAACCTTCTCTTGCTGGTCCTAAGCGCCCCCAAGATAAGGTTAACTTACATAGTTTACATAGAGCCTTTGATGATTTCTTAAAAGAAGCAGGCAAAGAAAACGAGAAAAATCAAAGCGTTGCTGTAAAAGGTGAAGAGTATAAATTACATCATGGTGACGTAGTTATTGCAGCGATTACCAGCTGTACGAACACTTCCAACCCAAGTGTGTTAATGGCTGCAGGTTTAGTCGCTAAAAAAGCGGTAGAAAAAGGTTTAGCACGTAAACCGTGGGTAAAATCATCCCTAGCCCCTGGCTCCAAAGTTGTTACAGATTATTTAAAAAATGCAGGCTTACAAGAATATCTAGACAAATTAGGCTTTAATTTGGTTGGTTATGGTTGCACTACCTGTATTGGTAACTCAGGCCCCCTACCCGATCCTATTGCAGCTGCAGTAGGAGAAAATGATTTAGTCGTATCTGCTGTACTATCTGGTAATAGAAACTTTGAAGGGCGTGTACATCCACAAGTAAGAGCTAACTGGTTAGCATCTCCTCCTTTAGTTGTAGCCTATGCATTAAGCGGTAGCACTTCAATGGATTTAGCTAATGAACCCTTAGGTCAAGATAAAAATGGTAAAGATATTTATCTAAAAGATATTTGGCCGACTAATGCAGAAGTCGCCGCAGAAGTAGCTAAAGTAACTGGAACTATGTTTCGCAAAGAATACGCCGAGGTATTTTTAGGCGATGAACATTGGCAGGCAATTAAAACCAATGCGAATCCAACCTATACCTGGGATGCTGATTCAACTTATATTCAACACCCCCCTTTCTTTGAAAATTTGGCAGCTAAACCCAAAGCCATTGAATCGATTGATAAAGCTTATGTATTGGCGCTTTTAGGTGACTCAATCACAACTGACCATATTTCACCTGCTGGTTCAATCAAAGCAAATTCACCTGCTGGTTTATATTTAAAATCAAAAGGTGTCAATGAAGCTGATTTTAACTCTTATGGTTCAAGACGTGGAAATCATGAAGTGATGATGCGCGGTACCTTTGCTAACATTCGTATCCGTAACGAAATGACTCCAGATGTCGAAGGTGGTGTTACTCGCCATGTTCCTACTGATAAAGTCATGTCTATTTATGATGCCTCTATGCAATATCAAAAAGATAAGCAACAACTTGTGATTATTGCTGGTAAAGAATATGGAACTGGTTCATCTCGTGACTGGGCAGCTAAAGGGACTAATTTATTAGGTGTTAAAGCAGTTATCACTGAAAGTTTTGAGCGTATCCACCGTTCAAACCTCATTGGTATGGGTGTTTTACCTTTGCAATTTGAAGAAGGGACTACACGTAAAACATTAAACTTAGATGGCTCTGAGCAAATTAGCATTAAGGTAGATGATTCTTTAAAACCTCGAGCTAAATTAACAGCTGTTATTCAAAGAAAAGATGGTAAAGAGGAAAAGGTTAATCTTCTTTGCCGTATTGATACAGCCAATGAGCTAGAATACTTCCGCCATGGCGGTATTTTACAATACGTTTTACGTAATTTGACCGCCTGATTTAAATCTTCCCTTTGCCTACCTTGGAATTATAGGTAGGCAAGCCCCCATCCCCAACGTCGTTATCAGGCAAAGTCTAGGAGTAGCGAAGCAAAACCCGGATTTCTGCCCTTCAGGCCTGTACCCAGGCTCATCTAGATTTTTATTGCACAAAGTGTCAAAAATCTATAAAATAGATTACATTTAAATCAAATAAGTCAAAAAATGACTATTAAAGAACTTTTTAATGAGTTAAAGGATGTAATTCAAGAACAAATAAAAGTAGATAAAGCTTTTAACGCGCTCAATAATTATCTTGAAAATCCGAACCAATATTTACAGCTCCTTAGTCATTGCTTTGACTTTATTCCCACTACGGGCGAACGTTTTATTCACAGACTAAGAACAAAAAATAGACGAGTTAAATATCAAGCCCTTGGTTTTTTAATGAATCTTAGGGCTAATGGTCAGGAGATCGAAGTTAATGATAAACATTCAGAACAGCCTGCAAGCATATTAGATGAGAAATACGCAATATTATTAAAAGAATATTTAGACAATAATGCCTATAGTGTCTCTTCAGAATTGCTTTACAGTATTCAATGGGATAAAAATTTAAAAAATTACTCACAGTTATCCCACTTATTCAGTAATCACTTCCTAATAGAGCAAATAACGACGGGAAAAGGACAGGAACTACTTGATCCACTGCTAAGATTATACAAATTAAAATCCGTTCAATGGTTTAACAGCAATGACTATTTAAAGCTTGTTGCGGATTGTTATGCGAGAGCAGGAAATATAAATTCTGCTATCAACGAACAAATAGCTAATCTTAGCAATGCAATAGCGGATTGCATTCATAGCAACAATATTGTACCACTTCAGAGTGCACTTCAGGAATTTAGTCTATTATTAACTGAGACCTATGGATATCAACTTTCTCCTAAAGCAAAAGATATATTAACGATTACTTTGGGTTATGTCGCAGCAGCTTTAATAGGATGCGCAACAATGATAGCCGTTGGTATGTTAGCGCCTACTTTAGTGGGCAGTCTCCCTCTTATTTTCATGGCTATCCCTTTAGTTTTATCGGTATTAGCAGCTGCCTCGGGGATATTTTATTTCATACTTGAATACACTTCCAATAATCACGAAAATTTAGCTAAAAATGTTGAACAGAGTGTAAGCCAATATATTGGTTTCTTTGAGAAAGAAAAATTAGATAGAGAAGAAGAGATAGAAAGACTTGCAAAACCCTATCCTATTTTATCTTTCACATAATAAGAATGCGAAGAAGACGATCCCAGTCTTTCCATTTAGGATTATTAGCCATAAAATGGTTAACTTTGATTGACCTGACTAAGGTAACCTGGTAAATTGGCGCGTTTTTGTGATTTACCCAACTGCATGGTCAGCTTTGATTAGCTGATTGCCTTTTTTACCCGTTCGCGAGGATGGATTTTGCATGCAAACATCTAAAAAAGTTTTATCCGTTTTTTCCTTAGTAATGATCAACGTAATCGCCGTTGATAGCTTGCGTACGTTACCTCTTAGTGCAAAATTAGGCTTGCCCCTAGTTTCTTACTATTTTGTAGCGGCTTTTGCTTTTTTTATTCCTGTGGCACTCGTCGCAGCTGAATTAGCTACTGCTTATCCTAATACAGGCGGTATTTACGTTTGGGTACGTGAAGCCTTTGGAAGGCGCGCCGGTTTTATTACCATTTGGTTACAGTGGATTTATAATGTAGTGTGGTATCCCACCATGCTTGCCTTTATTGCCGCAACCTTATCTTATTTATTTGCACCCGAATTATCGAATAACAAATTTTATTTGCTCGGCACAGCCCTTAGCCTATTCTGGATGTTTACTCTATTAAATTGCTTTGGCATGAGAATCTCCAGCATTGTCTCTATTATTGGCGCAAGCATAGGAACTATCATTCCTATGTTAGGTATCATCATCTTAGGCGGGATTTGGCTTTCAGAAGGCCGCCCTACTTCAATTGATATACCTTCAAGCTGGTTCCCTGATTTTAGTTCTCTTGGTAATTTATCGCTTTTTTCAGCTATCCTTTTTGGTTTAATTGGTATGGAAATGTCTGCTGTTCACGCAGAAGAGGTTAAAGATCCACAAAGAGATTATCCAAGAGCTCTTTTTTATTCGACTATTCTCATTATCTCGACTTTAGTATTTGGTTCTTTAGCTATTGTGATTGTAGTACCCAATCAGCAATTAAGTGTTGTTTCAGGTTTAATAGATGCCTATACCATTTTCTTTAACACCTTTCATGTGCCTTGGATGATTAAAGTGATTGCTGTATTAATTGTTATCGGTGGCCTAAGTGGTGTTTCGGCCTGGATAATTGGCCCTACAAAAGGACTATTAGTTTCAGCTAGAGATGGTTCGTTGCCTGAGTTTTTCACTCGTGTGAATAGACATGGCGTACCAGTGACTATCTTAGTTACTCAAGGCATTATCTTTTCTTTATTAAGCACCGTTTTTATTTTGCTTGATTCAATTAATGCCGCTTATTGGATTTTAGGCGACCTAAGCGCCCAAATGGCTTTACTGGTTTATATCTTTTTATTTTCAGCCGCTATTAAACTCCGCTATAGCCAGCCTGATCAACCAAGAGCTTATAAAATCCCTGGCGGCAAGCCTGTTATGTGGTTAGTATCTGGCGCTGGCATTATTTGCTGTTTATTTGCTATGTTTATTGGTTTTATACCCCCCACCCAGATTCCAATTGGCAATATTTACTTTTTTGAATCTTTCTTAATTGTAGGCCTTTTCATCTTTGTAGTTATTCCATGGATCTTTGCTAAAAAGCATGAAGAAATTTTTGATAGAGAGCATGGTATTGTTGATTCTACAGAGATTGATCTTCATGGAAGTTTAGGCCTTGAAGAGCATGAGCATGAAGTTTTAGAAGAACAGCAACAGAAAAATAATTAATCTTAGATTTACCTAATAAGGTCGAGCAGAAGCTCGACCTGCCCGTCGTGGCAAAACTATTCTCATCCTGATCTTTGCGAAAGAGCGCCTGAATCCAATTGTGAAAACTTAGACTTAGATTAAAAATATCTTAGAAAAGTTTAATTTTTACTCTTTTTGCCCCTAACATATCATCTACCAAAAAGATGATTTTTAACCCAATCAAATATTGTATGCAAAAAAAAGCCTAGTTAACTAGGCTTTTTAAAACAACGATAATTGCTTACATATGCTTAATAATCGCCTTCCCAAAATCAGAAGAACTTAAGCAGGTAGCACCATCCATTAAACGTTCAAAATCATAAGTAACCGTTTTAGCTTCAATAGCGCCTTCCATTCCCTTAATAATGAGATCAGCAGCCTCATACCAACCTAAATGACGCAACATCATTTCAGCAGATAAGATTAGAGAACCTGGGTTTACTTTATTTTGACCAGCATACTTAGGGGCAGTACCATGAGTTGCTTCAAAAACAGCAACTTTATCGCCAATATTAGCACCCGGAGCAATACCGATACCCCCAACCTGAGCAGCTAAAGCATCAGAAATATAATCACCATTTAGATTTAAAGTTGCAATCACACTATAGTCTTCTGGACGAAGTAAGATCTGTTGTAAAAAAGCATCGGCAATGACATCTTTAATAATAATTTGCTTACCCGTCTTAGGATTTGTAAATGTTTGCCATGGGCCACCCTGATAGTCAGTAGCGCCAAAGCTTTCACGAGCAACTTGATAACCCCAGTCCTTAAAAGCACCTTCAGTAAATTTCATAATATTACCCTTATGAACTAAAGTTACTGAATCACGGTTATTATCAATAGCATATTGAATGGCGGCTTTCACTAAGCGATTTGTGCCTTCTTTAGAAACTGGTTTTATCCCTATACCACAATGCTCAGGGAAACGAATTTTTTTCACGTTCATTTCCGTTTGTAAGAAATGAATAATTTTTTTAGCCTCAGGCGTATCTGCTTGCCACTCAATACCTGCATAAATATCTTCAGAGTTTTCTCTAAAGATGACCATATCGGTCTTCCAAGGTTCTCTTACTGGGCTTGGAACACCTTTAAAGTAACGAACTGGTCTTAGGCAGGTATAAAGATCTAAATTTTGACGAATGGCAACATTTAAAGAACGAATTCCACCACCGACAGGTGTTGTTAAAGGCCCTTTGATAGAAACAACAAATTGCTTCATTGCATCTAAAGTCTCTTGAGGTAGCCAGTTATCTTTACCATAGACAGTTGTCGCTTTTTCACCAGCATAAACTTCCATCCAGCTAATTTTCTTTTTATTGCCATAAGCTTTTTCTACTGCAGCATTCACAACTTCTATCATAGGAGGTGTTACATCTACACCAATACCATCGCCTTCAATAAAAGGAATAATTGGATTGTTAGGTACACTTAAAGATAAATCTGCTGCAACTGTAATTGCGTCCCCTTCGGCGGGTAGAGTGATTTTTTGAAAAGTCATGACAACTCCGTATGATTAAAGTGGCCTAATCATATCACGCTAAAAGCTTTGTCCCAAATGGCATTTCAGTCATAATAGGCTAATTTTTTTTATTGCATAAATTATATGCCTAATCTAATACTTTTTAATAAACCCTTCGGTGTCTTAAGCCAATTTTCGGGTGATAAAATTGAAGAAACGCTTAGTGCTTTTATTAAACTTCCACACTACTATCCAGCAGGCAGGCTTGATAAAAATAGTGAGGGTTTACTCATATTGACTGATGATGGCAAATTACAACATCGTTTAAGCCATCCTAATTATAATAAAAAGAAATATTATTGGGTACAGGTTGAAGGTATGGTAAAAGATGAAGACTTAAATTCCCTTCGTAAAGGAATAACTATTCAAGGCATTGATTATTTACCAGCTACAGTCAAACTAATTACTGAGCCAATGTTATGGGAGCGTAACCCGCCTGTCCGTTTTAGAAAAACAGTGCCAACATCTTGGTTAGAAATTATTTTAAGAGAGGGTAAAAATCATCAAGTACGTAAAATGACTGCCGCTATAGGCTATCCCACCTTAAGATTAGTACGGCATCGAATTGCAGATTGGCATTTAGACTCTCTTCAACCAGGGCAATATAAACTTATTGAGATATGACTTTAATAGGAGCTATTATCGAGCTAGCCCTTTGAATCTTGGTTAGATTTTAGAACAGAGATTTGTGTTTTCCCAGAGGGATTCTTCGCTACGCTCAGAATTGACAGAAAGAAGCTTGGAATAAAAAAGGAAAGCCTTAATCTTGAAAATCAAGCAACTATCATAACTTTTTAAGACAATTGCTACTTATTAATGATTAAAAGAAGAAGCCGTATTTACGTTTTTTCTTTTATAAATAATGTCTTCAGCTAATATTTTTACCCAAGGCCAGAGTAAACTAGATAATAAGGCATTGAAAAGCGACATTAACATATTTGTTTTATAACCGAAGGCACTATTGATAATAAAAATAGCCACTTGATAAATTAGGCAAAAAACAGCAATTAAAGGCATTTGCTGAGTTATAGAAAAAAGTCTAAAACGCCTAGCCTTAGCATTAGCTAAAAAGCAAACTAAACATAAAGCAAAGACATGTTCTCCTAAAACAGAAGAAAGTAAAACATCAAGTACCAAGCCTAAGGCAATGATTAGAAAAACACTAAAATATTCAACCAAAAAGAATTGAAAATAAAGTACGATTAATAACACCCAAGGAGGCCTAAATTCCATTACTAGATTAGGCATAGGGATAATAGTTAAGATTAAACAAATTATTAAAGTAAAAAGTAAACGCCAGATAGAAGGTTTCATACTATTGCCCCTATGGATTCTAAACGCTCATTAATTTGTGCTGTAATTTCTGCCTGCTCTTTCCCTGGCCAAATTAGAAGTACTAAACGGTTTCGATTCAATAAGGCGATAGGACTAACAGACACTTTAATAAAGGCATCCCCAGGTACATTATTGATTTTTAAAACTCGCCCTACTGGATAACCTTCAGGGTATAAACGCCCAAGACCGGAAGTAACTAAGAGATCACCTGGCTCAATCGAGGAAGTTTTAGGTAAATTAATTAAAGATAAATGGTCTAGATTATTTGTACCAATCAAAATAGCCCTCTCGCCTGTGCGATTATTTCGAACTGGAACTGCACTCTTAGCATCAGATATGAGTAAAACCGTACTGGTCAAATATCCCACATCAATAACCTGCCCCATTACACCCTTGGCATCTAATACAGGCTGCCCTATGTAAACACCCTCTCTTTTTCCTTTATCTAAGATGACTAGTTGGCGCGAATTATTGGTATCTACTGCTAAAATTTGACCTGCCATCGCTTTTATTTGCTCTTTAGTCGCACTTGATAATAACAATTCTTTTAATTGAGAATTTTCTTCTTTAAGAACTAAGAGTTTTTGAAGCTGGGCTTCGAGAACGGTTTGTTGATAGCGCAGTTTTATATTTTCATCCATCAAATCTTTTTTAGTGCTTATTAAAGATTGAATGGAACGAATAACCCTAACCGGGTAATCAACGGCATATTGCAAAGGAGCAACAAGAAGAGACAAACCACTACGGACATTATCCAGATATTTATAATGATAATCTGAAAACATCAAAATAATAGAAAAAACAAGGGCAAAAACAAAGCTAATATAACTTTGCTTGCCCTTTGCAAAAAGCCTATTCTTCGGCTGAGAGGAAATCGCCACCGCGTAAGTCCATTGTTTCCAAGGCTTTTCCACCACCACGCGCAACGCAAGTTAAAGGATCTTCTGCGACAAGCACTGGTAGACCAGTTTCTTCCATCAATAAGGTATCCATATTTTTCAGTAAAGCACCGCCACCGGTTAACACCATACCACGTTCAGCAATGTCAGCTGCTAATTCAGGAGGGGCTAGCTCTAACGCTGCTCTCACAGCACCTACGATACCCGATAAGGGTTCTTGTAAAGCTTCAAGAATTTCAGCACTTGTTAGTGTAAAACTACGTGGCACACCCTCTGCTAAATTTCTCCCTCTTACTTCAATCTCAAAAAGATCACGGCTCGGGAAGGCAGAACCAATTTCATGTTTGATACGTTCCGCTGTAGTTTCACCAATTAGGGTACCATAATTACGTCTAACATAAGACACAATGGCATCATCAAACTTATCACCACCAATACGCACAGATTGATTATAAACGATACCGCTAAGCGAAATAATAGCAACTTCAGTAGTACCACCACCGATATCAACTACCATCGAGCCACTTGCTTCTTCCACTGGCATGCCAGCACCTAAGGCAGCTGCCATCGGCTCATCAATTAAGAAAGCTTGGCGAGCACCAGCACCTAATACGGATTCACGAATCGCTCTTCTTTCAACCTGAGTAGCACTACAAGGAACACAAACAAGCACTCGTGGACTTGGGCGAAGATATCGATTTTCATGAACCTTATGAATAAAATGCTGTAACATTTTTTCAGCAACAAAAAAGTCGGCAATAACACCGTCTTTCATAGGGCGAATCGCATTGATATTGCCAGGCGTTCGGCCTAACATGCGCTTCGCTTCTAAGCCAACTGCAGCAACTCTTTTTTGACCTGCATCACTACGAAGTGCAACAACTGAGGGTTCGTTTAATACGATCCCTTTGTCTCTTACATAAATTAAAGTATTGGCTGTACCCAAATCGATAGATAAATCATTTGAGAAAGCGCCACGTAATTTCCTAAGCATAGCTAATTCAACCTTGGTTTTTTGGCGGATACTTTAACTCAAATTGAAATAAAAATCGACAGTTATAGAAGATTTATTTCTTGGTTTTTTGAAATTGTAGAGGTCAAATGCAAGCTATAGATGGGAGCCTGTTAAAAGTTGCGAGGATAGACAGGCTCCAAATCTCATAATATGGATTTAATTAACTCTAAATTTCTTTTCTAAAGCCACATGGTTTTTCTTAACAAAGGATTTTCCTAAACCTTTTACCTCCGCTAAATCATCAATGGATTTAAAAGAGCCATTTTTTTCGCGATAAGCAATGATTGATGCTGCTCTCTTAGGACCAATACCTTTAATTGATTTTGCAAGGCTAGCTAGATCAGCTTTATTTAAATCAATTTGCTGCTCTTGTTGGCTAATATTGTTTTTTTGTTGATTGAGATTTTCTGTAGCAATAGCCGAAAAAGATAAAGATAGAAATGACAACAGAACAAGTAAACTTGTTTTCATAATAAAACTCCTTGATTGATTGGACTAAGCTCTTCTTATCTGAAGAGTTGGGCTAAGTATCTCAGCTATTAGCCCTTCTGTCGAGCCTATTTTTAGGCTTCTAATTTAGCTTCTGTGTAAAGTATAAAAGCGACACAGGCAGTGAGATTTATTGCCATATCAATATGCAGAAATTCATTAGGTCCATGGGCATTTGAATGCGGACCCAAAACACCTGTAATCATGAATTGGGCTTTGGGAAATTGCTTTCCAAGCATAGCCATAAAGGGAATAGTTCCCCCTTCACCAATATAGGCAGCTGGTTTTTTATAAAAGAGCATTGAGGCGTCATCACAGGCTTTTTTTAGCCAGCTCGCTTCTATAGGTGCATTCCATCCCGATGCTTTGTCATTGATGTTAAATTGTACCTTGGCATTATAAGGTATGCTTTCACTTAGATTCTTTTGCATTGCCGCTGCAGCTAATTCAGGATTAACAAGCGGTGGTAGGCGCATTGATAATTTTAAGCTTGTTTTTGGTCTTAGCACATTGCCTGCATTTTCAATAGCGGGTAAACCTTCAGCACCGGTGATAGCTAAAGCTGGGCGCCATGTTCGATTTAAAATAAGCTCATCATTTTCAGGTTGAACAGGATTAACACCTGGATGAAAAGGAAAGGAATTAAAAACGGAATCTTTAAGGATTGCCGCAACTGCTTTTACCTGTTCTAAACGCTCACTGGGAATATCACAATACAATTCTTTTAGTTTAATCTTGCCTGTCTCTTCATCTTCTATACGACTTAAAAGCGTTCTTGCCACCCTAAAACTATCAGCCACAATGCCACTGGCACTACCTGAATGAACGCCCTCTTCAATTAATTCTACAGAAAGCTCGCCGACGATATTCCCGCGTAATGAAGTTGTCATCCATAATTGTTCGTAATTGCCTGCTCCTGAATCCAAACAAATCACCAACGATGGTTCTTGAAGTCTCTTTTTTAGGCTTTCCATATAATAAGGTAAATCATAACTCCCACTTTCTTCACAAGCCTCAATAATTAGATGGCAATGCGCATGAGGTAAATTTTGTTCTTGTAAGGCTTTAATTGCAGTGATTGCTGCATAGATAGCATAACCATCATCCGCAGCCCCTCTTCCATAAAGTTTTCCCTCTTTTAATACAGGCTTCCAGGGATCTAAGCCCTCATGCCAACCTTCCATTTCAGGTTGCTTATCCAGATGCCCATATAACAAAACAGAGCCTTCTTTATTGCCTTCGATATCGATATAGATAAGCGGTGTTCTACTAGCTAAGCGAATAACTTCTATGGTCATTCCCTTGAGATCTTGCTTTTGACACCAAGCCACTAAATGACAAACCGCTTTTTCCATAAAGCCATGCTCTTGCCATTTTTCATCAAAATGCGGTGATTTATTTGGTATTTTTATATATTCAGATAAGCTATCGATGATTTCTTGCTGCCATTTTTCTTTAATAAAATCATACAATTCATCCTTGTTTAGCATAGAGTTCCTCAATTAAACTTATGATTTTAGTTGTTGCCGATTGAATATTTAAGGCGTGCATTTTTTCAATTATCTCTTCTCTATTCACATACACTTCATCAATCGTGGCAATTAAATTTTCCTTATCTAATTCTTCCTCTGCAATAACTCGGCTAATACCTTGTTCTTTAAAATAGCGTGCATTTTGGATTTGATCCCCCCTACTTTTTTTGGCAGATAAGGGAATTAATACATGGGGTTTTTCTAAGGCTAATATTTCACACAAAGAATTGGCACCCGAACGGGAAATAACAAGCTCTGCTGCT
Source organism: Pseudomonadota bacterium (assembly GCA_020161725.1). GTDB lineage: Bacteria > Pseudomonadota > Gammaproteobacteria > Legionellales > Legionellaceae > Tatlockia. The sequence goes on along the minus strand of JAIUOG010000012.1, from coordinate 14,644 downwards.
GCCATTAAATCTGCTAATTCCTGATTAACATATTCAAATTGATGGTAACCTTCTTTTGACTGGAAAGACTCATCAATTTTACCCTTGCCACAAAGATGGATAACTTGATAATTAATCAGTAAATTATCTAAAGCCTCTCTCAAAATACCATTTAAATAGCTTGAACCCTGCCCGCCTCCCATCATTAAAAGGCAAGGCTTATTGTTATTAAATCCGCAAAGGTCTAAGCCTTTTTCTTTAGAACCATTGAATAATTCGGAACGAATGGGCGTACCAGTTACTTCAACTTTAGCTTTTTCTTTAATGTGTTTTTCAGTTGCCTCAAAAGTAAGGCATAACTTATTAGTAAAAGGGAAGCTTAAGCGATTTGCTAAACCTGGGGTCATATCAGATTCATGAGAAATGACAGGGATTCTATTAAGCCAAGCGGCTACAACAACAGGAAAGCCAACAAACCCCCCTTTGGAAAAAACAATATTTGCCTTTAATTTGCGCAATATAAAATAAGATTGGCCAACACCGTACACAATTCTTAGAGGATCCGTAAAGTTTTTCCAACTAAAATAGCGTCTTAATTTGCCTGTACTAATAGGATAAAAAGGAATTTTAAACTCGCTTGTGATGTCCTTTTCAATCCCTTCCGCTGACCCAATATAACCAATTTGCCAGTTTTCTTTTAAAATCTCAATTAGAGCTAAATTAGGGGTCACATGCCCCGAGGTGCCACCGCCAGTAAAAACGATGCTTGGCTTCATAACTGCTCGCTATTATGTAGTGAATTACAAAGAAACTAATAAACTTAAATCAATTGCTTTGATAGATTTGGTGATACTGCCAACCGAAATAAAATCAACGCCAGTTTCTGCAATTGCACGTATAGTTGATAAATCAACGCCACCAGATGCCTCTAGTTGGCAACCAAAATCCTTATTTATTAATACCGCTTCTTTAAGCATATCTAAATTAAAGTTATCTAAAAGAATTCTATCTGGCATATCTTCTAAAGCTTCTTTTAATTCAGCCAAACTTTCTACTTCTATTTCTAAAAAAATAGTTTTATTCAAATGCCTTGCTTCTGCAATGGCTTTTTTAATTGAACCTGCAACACGAATATGATTCTCTTTAATGAGGTAGGCATCAAATAGACCAATGCGATGGTTTGTACCCCCTGCTGTTGCTACAGCATATTTCTGTGCTAAACGTAAACCAGGCAGCGTTTTGCGCGTATCTAATAATTTTGTAGATAAGCCTTTTAAACATTGTAAATATTGATAAGTTTGCGTAGCAGTTGCTGATAAGGTTTGTAAGAAATTTAATGCTGTTCTCTCAGCTGTTAAAATAGCTCTTGCCGGTCCTTTTATTTGGCATAACTTTCCTGGTTTTTCGATATAGGCGCCCTCCTCAAAAAACCATTCTATTTTGATAGAGGCGTCAACCAATTGAAAGCTTGCTTCTACCCAAGCTCTCCCGGATAAAAGCATCGGCTCACGATTAATAATTTCAGCTTTCGTTTCTAGTTTTTCTGGCAATAACATAGCACTGACATCACCTCTGCCTATATCTTCTGCAAGTGCATTTTTCACCTCTTTTAAAACGAGGTTTTTATCTAATTTCATTCGGGAACCTGTTTAGAAAAACGTGCTTTTAAGAGCGGTGGGGCTATAAAAGTAGTTACCATAATCATTACTATAATGGCTGAAAAAAGCTGATCTGACATGACCCCTAAAGTACGGCCAATGGAGGCAAAGACTAACCCTACTTCACCTCTTGGTAACATGCCAATACCAATCAATAGGCGATCATCCTTAGGATTACCGCCAAGACCACTTAGCAATTTGCCTACAATAGCTGCAATAATTAGCCCTGTTGCAACAAGCAATACATGCCAGTCAAAGAAGGCTTCTAATTTAACTTGAATTCCAATTAGCATAAAAAATAAAGGCGCCAAAATCGATTCTAAAGGGGCGATTAAGTTTTCAATGCTTTGTGAGCTCTGAACCTTACCCTCTTCTGTTTTGAAAAAATCATCATGCAAAATAAGGCCTGCAGCAAAGGCACCAATAATGGTGGCTAAATGCACCAAAGTTGCTAACCAGGCTAAAGCCATCACAAAGATAAAGGCAATAAATAACTTCGCTTCCCATAATTCTAAAAAGCTAAAAAAGCGCACCGCTTTTCTTAAAACCCAAGGACCAATAAGAATAACCCCTGCAAAAAAGCAAATGGCTGAAATGATAATTTGCATCACCATCATAAAATTAACAGAACCATTAATCACAATTGAGCTTACGATAGCTAAGATAACTAGACCTAAAACATCGTCAATCATTGCAGCACCCAAGATTGTTTTTGCTTCACGGGTACGCATTTTTTTAAGTTCAGAAAGGACTCTTGCAGTAATTCCGATTGAGGTAGCCGATAAGGTTGCAGCCACAAATAAATCAGCCTTATAAGAGGCATTAGGTGAAACAAGATAGGCCATAATAAAACCTAAAATAATTGGCGCCAAAACACCAATTGTTGCGACTTGTATCGCCTCTCTACCGGTTCTTTTCAATTCTTCAAGCGAGCTTTCAAGCCCTACTTTAAAGAGTAAAAAAATCACACCGTAACGCGAAAATACATCTAAAACATAGGCGATTTTTAATAAATCAACGCCATTTTCCTGACTCAATGACTGTGTAACTTGCGCCGCATAATAAGGATTAGGTACTGCAGTTGTCACCGATTCAGCCAAAGGCACGCTGTTAAGCAACTCGCGCATGATATTAAAGATAGACGAACCTTCACGTAAAATTGCAACAAGATGAAGACCAAAAAAATAAGAGAGGTTTCCTAATAAGACTCCCATTAATAACTCGCCTAAAACAACAGGTTGATTAAAGCGTTTTGCTAAAAAACGCCCTACTAAAGAAAAAGCGAAAATAAGAGTGACCCAGAGAATAACGGGTGCAACAGGATCATTATGACCTATTTCCTCCGCTGCAAAGGAAAGCGTTGGAGAAAATAGACTTAAGATTAGCCCGCATTTCAACAATTTTAACATGCTTTACTTTCCAGCAAGAAAGAGGCAGGTTTCTAAAACTGAATCGGGATTCAAAGAAACGCTATCGATTTTTTCTTGCATCAGCCATTCAGCAAAATCAGGATGATCAGAAGGACCTTGCCCACAAATACCAACGTATTTACCTGCTTTTTTACAGGTTGAAATCGCCATGTGCAGCAGTGCTTTTACTGCTTCATTACGCTCATCAAATTGAGCAGCGACAAGCCCTGAGTCTCTATCCAACCCAAGTGTTAACTGAGTAAGGTCATTTGAGCCAATTGAAAAACCATCAAAATGCTCTAAAAATTCAGAGGCTAATAAAGCATTTGAAGGTATTTCACACATCATAATCACACGTAAATCTTCTTTGCCACGCTCAAGACCGTATTTTTTTAATACTTGAATAACTGATTTAGCCTCATTTACAGTGCGTACAAAAGGAATCATGACCTCCACATTTTTAAGGCCCATGCCTTCGCGTACACGTCTTACTGCCTGACATTCCAAAGCAAAGCAATCTTCAAAAGAAGAAGCGGTATAACGTGAAGCCCCTCTAAAACCAAGCATTGGGTTTTCTTCATCAGGCTCATAAAGATGACCGCCAATCAGATTGGCATATTCATTTGATTTAAAATCAGATAAACGCACAATGACAGGCTTAGGATAAAAAGCGGCTGCAATAGTAGCAATACCTTCTTTTAAACGCTCTACATAATATTCTACTGGTGAAGCGTAAGCAGAAGTCTTATCTAGAATCACTTTTTTAAGTGCTTTATCTTCTAATGAATCAAATTGCAGTAAGGCTTTGGGATGTATGCCAATTGTATTGGAAATAAGAAACTCAAGGCGTGCGAGCCCTACACCCGCATTTGGAATGGCTTGAAAAGCAAAGGCTCTTTCGGGGTTACCTACATTAAGCATCACTTTTAAAGGCAATTCAGGCATCGTATTTACATCAAGCTCTATTTTTTCAAAAGCTAAGAGCTCTTTATAAACAAAACCGGTATCGCCTTCAGCACAACTTACTGTAATTTCATCACCATCTTGAATCGTTTTAGTTGCATCGCCACAACCGACTACAGCAGGGATTCCAAGCTCTCTTGCAATAATAGCAGCATGACAGGTTCGCCCACCACGGTTAGTTACAATAGCAGAAGCCCTTTTCATGACCGGCTCCCAATCTGGATCTGTCATATCAGAAATTAAAACATCACCTGGTTTTACCTTATCAATTTCACTGATATCTTTAATGATTCTTGCTTTACCTTGACCAATACGTTGACCAATACTTCGGCCTTCACTTAGAACTTCACCCCGCTCTTTAAGCGTATAACGCTCTAAAATTTGCTTATTAGAACGGCTTTTTACTGTTTCAGGACGCGCTTGCAAAATATAAAGCTTGCCATCTTTACCGTCTTTGGCCCATTCGATATCCATGGGTCTACCATAATGGTTTTCAATAATTAGAGCTTGTTTAGCTAAAGCTTCAACTTCGTCATTAGTTAAAGAAAATAAAAGTCGATTTTCTGCAGATACTTCTTCAGTTTTGACCTTTTCTTTTTCACAATAAACCATTTTTTGTGCTTTAGAACCAAGCACTTTACGAATTACCGCAGGACGTTTTGCTTTTAGAGATGTTTTATGAACATAGTACTCATCGGGGTTTACAGCACCCTGCACTACTAATTCACCTAAGCCGTAAGCTGAGGTAATAAATACAACCTCATCAAAACCAGACTCAGTATCCACCGTAAACATAACACCGCTCGATGCTAAATCAGAACGAATCATCTGTTGGATGCCCGCAGAAATTGCCACATCATCATGCGCAAAGTCATGATGACTACGATAACTAATTGCTCTGTCATTAAATAAAGAGGCAAAAACTTCCTTGATAGCAATCAAAATATTATCGATGCCACGCACATTTAAGAAAGTTTCTTGCTGGCCAGCAAAAGAAGCATCAGGTAAATCTTCTGCGGTAGCTGAAGAACGAACAGCCACACTGAAATCTTTATGGCCAATTTTTTGCTCTAATTCTTGATAAGCTTGACGTATTGCATTTTCAAAATCAGTAGAAAATGAAGCATTAAGAACTAATTCTCTTATTTTTTTACCTGTTGCTGTTAATTGAGCAATATCATCAGGATTTAAAGCTTCTAATAAGCTATATATTTTTTTATCCAAGCCATTTTCTGCTAAAAACGCTCGAAATGAATCGGCGGTGGTTGCAAAACCTGTAGGCACAACAACCTCTGCATGGGCAAGTTGGCTAATCATCTCACCTAACGACGCATTTTTACCGCCTACTTGTTCAAGATCCTTCATCCCTAAATCTTGTAAATGAATCGTATGTGTGCTCACCGGCATTAAAATTCCCCATCCATAAAAAATGTGAATCATTCTACTTAAATTAAGAGATGATGTGAACAGATTAAAGAAGGGTAACCTCTAAATGGTTAGTTAACACCAACTACCTCACTTTGTTGTGCTAGTTCTCAGTTGTATTCAAGCCCCTTCGCAAAGCGAAAGATAATAGACATTTTATTTAACAATGAAGTAAAACCACCCAATTCCATCCCCCAACTTGGCTGCCACACCATAAATGGATTCCCGCCTGCGCGGGAATGACAGTGTTTTTAATTTATCAACAATTGTCATGCCCGCGTAGGCGGGCATCCATCCCGACTTGGCTCCTCACCATCAATGGATTCCCCCTTTCGCTAAAATGACAGATTTTTGCAACTTGTTTTCAGTATCCAGCTAAAAGCTCTTTTAGGTATAAAAATACTTGGTTTTTATTTTTTAAGCCAGATTTAACATGTTTTAATTCACATCTGCCTCCCTATCTAATATCATATGCGCTTTATAATTGGCTAAGAATTTGTTATGACCTTATCTTCTCTAAACGCTGTTTCTCCTATTGATGGGCGCTATTTGAAAAAAACTGCGGCACTAAGCCCCTATTTTAGTGAGTTTGCCTTAACTTATTACCGCCTTATGGTGGAAATTCGTTGGCTAGAATCGTTAGCAAGTAATAAGGATATTACAGAGTTAGCTCCTTTTACCGAGCAAGATAAGGCTTATTTGAAAGAAATTTTAGCTAAATTTGATGAATCTCAGGCTAAAAAAGTAAAAGCTTATGAGAAAAAAACAAATCATGACGTTAAAGCCATCGAATATTATCTACGTGACAAATTAGAAGAAAAGCCGCATTTAAAAGCCTATACTGGTTTCATTCATTTTGCTTGTACCTCAGAAGATATCAATAACCTTGCTTATGCTTTGATGATCAAAGAAGCTATCGCTCAAGTCATCCAACCCACTTTAGCTGAAATCATTGGTGGTATCATGATGTTAGGTAAACAGCATGGCGACATTGCAATGCTTGGCCGTACACATGGGCAACCAGCAACGCCCACTACGGTAGGTAAAGAGTTAGTTAATTTCGTTGCTCGTTTAAAACGCCCTCAACAGCAATTAGCTGAAGTGCTGATACCCGCTAAATTCAATGGTGCTGTAGGGAATTATAATGCGCATCTTATTGCCTACCCTCATGTAGATTGGCGTAAGCATTGTGCGAGCTTTGTGAGTTCTTTAGGTCTTTCTTTCAGTGCTTATACAACCCAGATAGAGCCGCATGATGGTATTGCAGAAGTGTCACACATCATGGTTAGAATTAATAATATCCTTCTCGATTACACTCAAGATATTTGGACCTATATCTCCCTTAATTATTTCAAGCAAAAAACAGTAGCAGGTGAAGTAGGTTCATCTACAATGCCTCATAAAGTAAATCCTATTGATTTTGAAAATGCGGAAGGTAATCTTGGCTTAGCTAATGCTCTTTTTGATCATTTCGCGAATAAACTTACTCAATCACGTTTACAGCGCGATCTTTCTGATTCAACGGTATTAAGAAATATCGGTGTTGCTTTTGCTTATAGCTTTATCGCTTTTCAAGCGATTGCCAAAGGTAATGATAAATTACAAATTAACAAGTCAGCTTTAAAAGAAGATTTACAAGCTAATTGGGAAGTGCTTGCGGAAGCAGTGCAAACGGTGATGCGTCGCTACGAAGTTCCTGAAGCTTATGAGCAACTTAAAGACTTAACCAGAGGCCATGGCATTGATGGTGATAATTTAAGAAAATTTATTGAAAATTTGGATATCCCTGCTGAGGCAAAATCACAGTTATTGAATTTAACTCCTGAAAACTACATAGGCTTAGCACCACAATTAGTCAAAGCATTTACATGAATACATACTCACAACAGGGTTCCATGAAGGAATATGATGTTTTAGTTTTAGGCACAGGACTTGCCGGCTTGAATTATTGCCTTGAAATATTAAAGCTACAGCCTCATTTGAAAATTGCGCTAATTTCCAAGGCAGAAGCGGAAGAATGCAATAGTCGCTATGCTCAAGGCGGTATTGCTGCCGCTATCTTGCCTGAAGATTCGTTAGAGGCACACATACAAGATACGTTAACCGCAGGCGATGGCCTTTGCTACGAACCTGCTGTTGAATTTATAGTGCGTCAAGGCCCTGATGCGATAAAAAATTTACTCTCTTATTCCATTGATTTTACAAAAACGGACAATGGAGAATATGCCTTGGCTCAAGAAGGCGGCCATTCTCATCGACGTATTTTTAATAGTTCGGATCATACTGGTCTCACTGTTAGCTCAGCCCTACTCGCCGCAGTTAGAAATGCACCACAAATTGATATTTATGAACATCATATTGCGGTTAACCTAATTAGCCATTATCAACCTCATCGGACTGATAACCAAGGTGAAATTTTAGGTGCCTATATTCTCGATTGTAAGCAAAATAAAATTCATACCTTTATCTCACGTTGCGTTATCTTAGCAACCGGCGGAGCTGGTAAAACTTATCGTTATACTACTAATCCTATGGTCGCTACTGGTGATGGTGTTGCCATGGCCTATCGTGCAGGAGCAAGAGTAGGAAATATGGAGTTTTATCAATTTCATCCTACTGTTTTACACCATCACTCTTTGAACAACTTTTTGATTTCAGAGGCTGTACGAGGTGAAAGCGCGTTGTTAATCAATGCTGAAACAGGTGAACGTTTTATGAAGCGTTACGCGCCAGAGCAATTGGAATTAGCCACTAGAGATGTCGTTGCACGTTCAATCTTTAGTGAAATTGAGCAAAGCCAATCGGGTTTTGTTTATTTGGACATTCGGCACCAGCCCAAATCATTCTTAAAACAGCGTTTCCCGCAAATTTATAGTACGCTTTTATCGATTGGTATCGATATGAGCCAAGACATGATTCCTGTGGTTCCTGCAGCGCATTATCAATGTGGTGGTGTCTTAACTGATATCGATGGGCGTACCGATCTAAAGCGTCTTTATGCTTTAGGCGAAGTAGCCTTTACAGGTTTACACGGTGCGAACCGCTTAGCTTCAAATTCATTACTTGAAGCCTTAGTTATGGCTTCAAATGCAGCCCGTTGCACCTTGAAAGATATAAGCTCTCCTTTCAAAGATATTGATGCAATAAAAAACTGGAGTTCACCAGGTGAAGTGAATACAAGACGGGCTAGCCAAATCAATGCTCATTGGCGTGGTTTAAGAGGAGAAATGACATCTTATGCTGGCATTGTGCGTACTGAAGCAGGTTTGCAAGATCTACTACAATTAATAATGAAGCGTAAACAAATTATTGAAGAATACTATTGGAAGCATAGTATTACACGTGATTTTATCGAGTTACGTAATATTGTATTAAATGCGGAGTTAATCGTCCGTTCTGCTTTATCTAGGAGAGAATCTAGGGGTGGGCATTATCGTGAAGATTATCCTTTCAAAAATGCGAAAGCCCAAGAAAGCATTGCTCGCTTAACCTCCTCACCCAATTCGTTTATTTAAAGAGGTATCTTATGTTTAATAGTCATAATGAATTTCAACCAGAACGCACACTGATGAAATTAAATAATGATATGGCTATCTGTCAAGCTGATTACCCTCTTGACTGGTATCAAGACGAATTTATTCCCTATGCTGAAGAATATCAAGCCTTGGCTGACAGAAAACTAACTACCATTTTGAAATGGATGACACCTTACATGCAAAAAGCCAAAGATCATTTTGGCAGTCAGTTATTGTTACTGGCCCATTATTATATGGGTGGTGATATTGTAAGGTTGATTGAACAATTTGGCGGGCAAATAGGTGATTCATATCAACTTGCTTTGATGGCAGCAAATCATCCTGAAAAATCAGTTATTATCGAATCAGCCGTTCATTTTATGGCAGAATCAATTAGTATTTTAGCGAACCCGCATCAGCAAGTGTACATTACTAACCCAAAATCGGGTTGCACCATGGAAATGTTAGCCAAAGATTTCATGGTTGAACCTGCCTTTCTTGATTTAAATGAACGCTATGGCGCAGAAAATATTATTCCTATTTGCTATATGAATACCTCAGGCAGAGTCAAGGCCATGACAGGAGCTCAAGGCGGTGCAGTTTGTACAAGCTCCAATGTTAAAAAGATTTTTGAATGGGCAAGAGCTAAGAAGAAAAAGATTCTATTTATCCCTGATCAACATATGGGTGAAAATGTGGCCTACTGGCTTAACATTAAAAACTTGGCTTACTGGCCTGGTGGAACCGCAGGTGCTCAGTATTCTTTAGAAGCTCAAGATAAAAAGACCTTAGACCAGTTTGATAAATCAGAACTTATTTTATTTGCAAGCCAATGTGCTGTGCATACACATTATCAACCACAAATGTGTGAATACTGGCAGGCACAAGGCTATACCACCATTGTTCATCCTGAATGTCGAAATTCGGTGGTTAAAATAGCAGACCATGCGGGTTCTACTGCCTTTATCTGGGATCAGGTGGTTCATGATAAATCAGGGACTAAAAAATACGCCATTGGTACTGAGAATCACATGGTTGAAAATCTAAAGCAATACTGCAAAGCTTTAGGTATTGAAGTAGTTAATTTAGCTGAAGCGCCTAAAAAAGATGATGAAAAAGGCATTGGCTGTGGGTGTGCTACTATGTCTCGTAATGACCCTCCTCACCTAATTGCCTTACTTGATCTTTTAAGGCAAGGAAAAACGCTTTCCTACAATGAAGTTAAAGCCGGGGATATGGTTAATGAATTTACTGGCAATCGACAGCGTTTATCAGAAAACGATCAACAATGGTTGATTACAAATGCTAAGAAAGCCTTGGCCATGATGATTGATATTACCGAAGATAGGCTTTAACGTAGTAAGCGACGCGCCTCTAAAATAAAATCAATGTAGCCTGGTGTAACGAAGTGCAACCCGGGTTTCAGTCCTTCGGACTTACACCCAGGCTACATCTTAAATACTCGCATTTTGAAGTAACAGAGATATATACCCGAGCTCTTTCAAAATGCTATTTTTAGTCTATTGCTTTTTCCGCCCCTCGTTTTTTTAAAAGCTCGCAATAGAACGCTCTATTACTCACTTTTAAAAAAACGAAGGTCAAAAAAATCAAGTCGTCTAAAACATATCATTTTGAAAGAGCTCGGGTATATAAGAGGCAACATAAGTCCGAAGAACTTAAAAGACAGATTCAGACTAAAGTGAGGCGGAGGTATTATCCGCTGATGTTTGCTCCTCATGCGGCAGAAACTCAAACTTTAATGCTTCTACTTCAGCAATGAATTGTTTATGCTCATCAGGCATACAGATTCTAATTAACCCTTTAATTGGATTCACTATGCCTTCTTCAATGATTTTTACAGTTAAACAAATAGGTAGGCTAATACTCCAAATAATTATATTTAATAAAATAGCAACAGGAATACTTACAGGCAGGAAAAATTCTCCACTTAATGCTAATAAGCCAAGAGCACAAAAGCTAGCAGAGCAAAATAGATCATAGGCCAAGCTATTTTCATAAGTTGCTTCTTTTTTGATTGCTTCTAGGAGAAATTTTAAATGACTATCATTTAAAAGATCCCATTCAGATTCAGGCGTTTCCTCAGGCCCAATTACCTTACGCGCCACTGCTTTTGTAACAACTGTCTTTGTCACAAAATCGTGACTTTCATTATCAACATTCATACAAAAGAATTTACGTTCCCAGTTCCTAAAACCTATGTCACTTATATGCGAAAAATGAAAACTATTATTTAACTCTTTTTGGCTTTCATATAAATGGTTTTGTGTATTAGAAACACTAATATTAGTTTCAACTCCAAAAAATCCCAGAAGATTACGATATTGAGCAGTCGGATTATAAAAAGGTTTTTCAACTGCTGCATGAGCTTCTATCAGCACCTTTAATGCGATATAGGGCCTTACGCGGAGCGCTTTCTAGAGCCTCCTTCAGACCAATAGATTGAAATTGGCGACGCTTTTCTTCTAATTCTAATCCCTTAAAAGTATCAATATTCATTGCTATTAATGATGTAGCCATTAAATCTCCTAAAAACAAATGGCACAATTATACCACACAATGATGTTTAAAAAACAACCAAATGTATTTTTTAAAAATCATGACTTAAAATAAACGTTAAAGTCCATTTTTTGCATTTCACAATTATGATTAAATAGGAGTTTAAAATGCCTGAAGATGAATCTGATTCAGATGAAAATATAAAAGAAAAGTTCGAAGAGAATGAATGTATTTTTGATAGCCCCATATTAGAAAAAATAGCAAAAAATCTAGAGTTTCCAGGTGATTTATTAAATCTAGCTCTGACCAATAAAGCAAACCTTGCATTTTTTAAACCTTTACTTAAGAAAGCCCAAGAAAATTATAAACCGCATCTTAATGAATTTTTACAATATATCGTTGAAAGTAATGTAAAAGAAGCAAAAAAGTTATTACAAAATGAACCCCGATTAAGCATCATAAAATGTAAAATTATTGACCATTCAAATAGAATATTTCCTTGCTGTAGTCCTATCCAATACACAATTTGGGCTGGAGATGCTCCGATGTTTAAACTAATAATTGATACCTTACTAACAACTGAGAAAATAAGTAAAGAGGAATCCAATACTGTATTAAAAATATTAATAAGCCAAATTAAGGTCTTATTAAAAAAAGGCCTTAGTTATAGTTTAAATGCTAAAGTGCACCAAGAAAAATACTTTGATTTTCACCCCATACTTAAAGCTTTTAATACTTATATCACCAAAGGTTATAACTGGAGTTGGCCAAATAAAAAAATTTTCTTTATTCAAACAATTGGCAGCTTAGAACGTGAACTACCAGCGCATATTCCTTTAGCACTTTGTTCCCATAATTGGGGAAAGATAGAGACAAGAGAAGAAATTCAAATACAATTAAGCCAAGAAGACATATCTTCCTCCTCTTTCCCTACTCATGACAATAGCAGAATAATTAAACCCTGGTTCCCATTGGAAGATGACTTTGGCAAGCGTTACGCTATGTTAATATTAGGAAATGTTGTCATAAGATATTATGATGACGGCCCTTGGCACAGTACTCCTCAAAAAACCTTTCTTATCTTAGATGAATTAATAAAACTCCGTGAAAATCAAATGGAAGAATTATTAAATAGTTTAATAATAGATCAACAACACGGTAATACCTGCTTGATTTTATAATCCCCATCTTGTCGTAATTTTATGACAGGATGCTTATTTACGACAGAAAATAGAAAAAAGCTCCAATTTAATGTATATTAAATATACAAAATATCTAAGGATGCACAAATGCCTAAAGCAAGAAAACATCTCCTTTTTCCTTCTGTTGAAGAAACGAAAAAAGACCTCAGTATTGCTTATTCAGACCATTTACCTATTTTGGTAAAAATAGAATTAGGCGAAGGAAAAAAACCTTTAAATATTATTTCTTATAACACTTTAGGAGTTAGTTATTCTGGTATTCATGGAACGGACTTTGATGAAAAAGAAGAAGAAACTAAAGCTCGTTATAGACGTATTGCTGAAGGTTTAGCAAAAAGCATAAAAAATCATGATGTAGATATTCTTTTATTACAAGAATCGATTGATCTTATGGAACCTATTTTAAGGGAATGTTTAGGTGAAGATTGGCAAGTTACCTTTGATCAAGAAACAGGGATGTATAGTTGTTTTAAAAAAACAAGATTAAAGCTTGAAAAAATTGCAATATCAGTGCCTAAAAAACAACATTCAATGACATTTAAAGATGTATCTAATGATTTAATGATTGATGTACATAATATTCACGGCGAATTCAATGAATACCCAACTTACCTGGAAAAAAAGTGCAGAACCTCATTAACAGAAAGTCAAAGCCCCCTAGCAATTGTATTAGGTGATACCAATTCAAGAATTGCTCCCTTAGACGATAGAAAAAGGAATATTATTACGGGGATTGTGCCTCAAGGTTTTAATAAGGAATATGGTTATTCGGAAGACATTCAAAGAACGGATTATCCTGATGGTGGTTTTATACGTCTTTCTGATAATAGTATTCACCAACTTAGTACACAAATTCTTGATTTAGCTACAGGTACCGTATTTGAAGATACACGAAGTGAAACGGATATTATTAACGATTTTCAAAATAACGATGAGGATATCACTAGCTTACAAGAATTTAAAATGGTAATGGCTTTAGATGACTCATGGAAAACAAAAAAAGTGATTGGTAACGATGATATTTTTAGTTATGAGACAGTTTTGCGAGAGCAATTATCTAATAATACCATTTTAGTTAGGATGGCTGCTGATAGTTATAATAATAAAGCAATAGCTATTCGCTTCCCACGAAAAGATTATGACATCTATTGGCAGTTTTTAGATTTTAAAATCCCTGAATGCCAATCTAGATATATAGTTAATCAACTGAGTGGTCAGCCTAGCCCTTGTATATTTATTCCAATTAAATATGCAAATTCAATTCCTAGGTTTATTAATATTGCAAAAGAAATTACAAACGATTCAGAGCAAAAGGATGTATTTACAAATTTACAATCCATAATAAAAAAAATTGATGCGCAAATACTTAAACTATCCGAGGATCGTTGGTATCTTAAATATATGCCTGAAAAAATTAATATTTTAACAGAACTTAAAAATCGTTTAATTGATGCTAATCGCACTGATACTGAATTAACTGCACTACCAGGTGACTATCTCGATATAATTAAGGAGTGGGAAGAGGAAGTTGCTCCTAAACCTACAGGTACTGATGATAATAAGATTTTAAAAAATAAAGACTTAATAGCTAAACACCGCAATATCTTAACTTATTATTTTTTCTCAGGTGATAGGCCAGGCACTCTTACTAATAGTCAGATTTTAATAAAAGAGATTAAAGAGCAGCTAGGGAGAATGAGTCAACCCAAGAATGATCCGGAACTTATTTCTTGAACTCTAGAGTCGATATACACTCAAACAACTTCAAAATGCGAATATTAAATGTAGCCTGGATGGAGGCTCTTCGATCCGTAATCCGGGTGGTAAACCCGGATTTCACTTCGCTCTGAGGAATCCTGACATTTAATTACTCAAACGAGCAATATTAAACCTTTTGATTCAATTTTTTGTCATTCCCGCGTAGGCGGGAATCTATTTCTAAAAGTGGCACCTCACTTTGGTTGATAAATGGATTC
>JAIUOG010000011.1 GCA_020161725.1 Pseudomonadota bacterium | reverse complement strand
TGATGATTTAATTAAAGATTTAAATTTTCCTCTAAATGTGTGTTCTAATCTTAATAAATTAGGAGGAGAAATTTTTAGGAATTTTAGAAATTCAATAAACTTAGAAGAACATCTTCGACTAGGTTTTAAAAAATATTTTTCTATTTATTTGCAAGAAATTCCCGACGATCTTCAACTTTATCAAGCTTTATTTTTAAATAATGAACTTATTAATATCGTAAAGTTTAAAAATAAAGAACCGACTATAGATTATAGCGAAAAGTCAGAATCAGTCCTTTTAAGTAGTATTCCTGCGGAAAATATTTGTTTTTTAACTAAAATTGTAAAGCGTTTAGATTTAGATTTGGTCGGTATCAATTTTTATTGTAAAAATGTTGAAGTATCCTTTAATAAAAGCAAATGGTTTTTTTGGGATTCAGAGGCAGATCCACCAATTAAATTACATGAAGAGAGACAAAAAAATAACCTAACCAAATTGATTTTAATGCAATTAATTAAAAGGAATTTGTTCTTTTATCTTAAAACCCTTTTTATGAAAAATTAATTATGAATTCTAATATACGAATTTTACATCGTTTGGCAAAAAAATGGGGTCTACCTTTTCATTATCATGCAGATGGCGATGTGTTAGAAATAACGTTAGCTAAAAAGCATTATTATTTTTTTCGTTCCCGTACCTTTTTAAATGAAGGGGGGGGGATTTATATCGCTGGGAACAAATATGTAGCGAACCAGGTATTAGAGAAGTCCGGATTTTCGGTTAGCAAATCTATTTTTTTTACGAACCAAGATTACCAAAATAAACAATTAAAAGAGCTTATTGGCAATTTAACTTTTCCTTTAGTAGCTAAACCCTTAAAAAACACAGGAAGAGGAACTGCTGTTTTTAGCAAAATTAAAGATATTCAAACTTTAGAGATTTATTTAGAGCGGTTTTTTAGAATGCACGATGCTGTTGTTTTGGAGGAATTTCAAGGTAACCTTAATGAATATCGTGTCTTAGTTTTAAAGAATAAGATTTTAGGCATACTTGCCCGCACAGGGGCGTCAGTGATTGGTGATGGTAAGCATACGATTGAAGAGCTAATTTCTATAAAAAATGAAGAAAGATTAATACAAATGCAAACTCTGACTGTATCCCCCTTAGTTTTTGATGAAGAATATCAACATTGCTTAGATGAGGTTGGATTAAGTCTTCACGATATACCAGTTAAAAATAAAAAAGTAAGGCTAAGTTATACTGCTAATACAGGGCGTGGAGGCGATGTTTATACTTGTTCAACTAAAATCAACCCCCAAAATACTAAAAAGCTGATTGATTCCGTGCATGCCTTAGGTTTGGTTTATGGTGGAATTGATTTGCTATGTGAGGATCTTGATAAGCCATTTGACGAGCAGCGATGGATTATTATTGAGATTAATTCTTGTCCTGATTTAAGCATCCATGAAATACCAAGTACGGGAAAAAATAGACCTGTAGCGCATTTTGTTTTATGGGAGCTAATAAAAAAACATCCTTTTGCCTATCTCAAACACCGTTTTAAAGTAGGTAATTTTTCTTTTTATTTGAAAATTATTTTTTGCATTATTTGTTTGTTTTTTATCCTTTATTCTATGGAGTAATAAATTTATATCTTTCTGGTATTGATAAAAATTGATCAAAAATCATAGTATTTATTTTCAGGTTTTTATAGCTTCTTTAAATCCTTTTTAAAATATAACTTTCTCTGCCATAAATAGATAAAACCTATCCAAAATAAGGTGTAGCTTAAAGCATAGGCAAAAGAAGCATTATTCTCTGATAAGAAGCTAAATAAAGAATGGCTGATAAAACTTTTTAAATTTTCACTCCCGCTAGCTGAGTGAATTAGAATGACATTCTGTAATTTAAGAAAAAACACATGTAAAAAATATAAAAATAAAGCATTCAACCCTAACAGTTCAAAAATAAAAAAGGGTTTTTTAAAGCCTTTTATTTCAATTAGCCAATAACAAAATGCATATAATAATAAAGCTAAGCCAGCTGTCCATAAAACATAAGAACTAGTCCATAAAGCTTTATTAATTGGAAAAATTAGCCCCCAACTAGCACCAAAGCTCAATAGAATAAGGCTAGATATAACTAGGATTTTTAAACAATTTTGTGGCTCCATTTCTTTTTTTAACAATTGCCCGCATAGCATGCCTATTAATAAAGTGGCTATCGAGGGTAAGCTGCTTAATAAGCCTTCTGGATCAAAAGTTTTGCCGTAGAGGTGATTGGGTGAAAAAACTAATCTGTCAATATAAGCAGATAAATTATTGGTAGTATCAATACTAAAAATCTCACCTGGTATTTTTACTACAGTCATTAGAAAATAATAACCAAGAAGAAAAATAAAAACTAAGCTAATTTGTTGTTTTGTATTGGTTTTTATGAAAATCAAAGCGCCTATAAAATAACAAAATGCCAATCTTTGTAAAACGCCATAAAAACGCAGATGTTCAAAATCAAAGCGCGGAAAAAGATTTAAAAATAAGCCTAAGGCCAAAAGTATCAAACTACGTTTAAAAATATTAACAAGGTTTTTTTGAAAAGGTTTTTCTTTATTTAATGCCAAAGCTAAAGAAAGACCCATAATAAAAATAAAAAAGGGAAAAACTAAATCAGCTAAGCTACAACCATGCCATGCGGAGTGCTGAAAAATAGAGTAACTTTGAGGGCTGCCTGGGCTATTCACTATTATCATGAGTGCAATAGTAAAGCCTCTAAATACATCGAGTGATATCAATCTTTTTTTGTTAAATGCCATGCTAATCTAAGAAAAAAAGACATTATTTTATCATATGTGTACAAAAATAGCATTTTGTAAGAGCATGGGACTATACTTAACCTGTTATTGGGATTGATTACTTTAATAAGGAATAAGCATGATTAATAGAAAAGCATCTGCAGAATGGCAAGGGAATTTAATGGATGGCCATGGAAATGTCTCAACGGACAGTGGTGTACTGGATAAAACGCCCTATTCTTTTAAAACTCGTTTTGAAGATGGTAAAGGTACTAATCCTGAGGAGTTAATAGGAGCAGCTCATGCAGGTTGTTTTACTATGGCTTTTGCAGCTTCATTATCCCAGAAAGGTTTTCAGCCAAGCAAAATTAATACAACTGCTTTAGTTGGTCTTGAAAAAACAGAAAAAGGTTTTTCAATTCCTGAAATTGAATTAAATATGACTGCTGCAATTTCCCATATTGATGAAGAAACTTTCCTGCAAATTGCTAAAGAGGCAAAGGAAAATTGCCCTGTATCTAAACTTTTTAATGCCAAGATAACGTTAAATGCAAAGTTAGAAAATTGATACAGCTTAATACAAAATTCAAATCTAAGATAATCTGGGCTTTTAGCCCAGATTATCTTAATTCTATTAGTTATTGTGAAACACAGTATAAATTAGCTAGACTATTACAGGCGCTTGCTGCTGTAGCTCAATACTCCGAATTAGTAGCGTTAGCTACACCAAAGGTTAATACCGATGTGCTTGCAAAAATGACAAAGGGCAAGAGCGTAAAAAGGCCAAGTAAAAATCCATTTATTTTTCTCATATTAGTCCTTGAAATATAATGTTTTTTATTATATTCATTTAAAATAATTTAGATATATACTAAATTTCCTCTCTTATTGGAAATTATTATGTTAAGGAAAACATTCGCTAGCCTTTTATTGACTACATTGTTTGCAGAGCCAACCTTTGCGGGTTTTTATGCAGGGGTTGCTGCCGGACCTGAGGGTGCTTATTTTAGCCAAAAATCCAGGGTGACTCGCTTAGGTACTTTTGATGTAATTGATAAAGAACATTTTGCCGGTATTGGTGGTTTCGGTTCCTTATTTGTAGGTTATGGTCAGCAATATAATCAATATTATTTAGCGCTTGAGGCGAATGCCAATTTAAGTTCGGTTAAATATCAATTAACTAATGATGAATATATACATCAAACTTTTTCTAAAACCACTTTTAGAATTAGAAACAGTGAAGGGATTAGTTTATTACCTGGATACTTTTTAACGAATAAAACACTGGCCTATGCACGAATTGGTTATATTAACGGCCATTTGAAAATTGTTGACGCTGATCCTACTGTGGGCAACTTTAAAAAGAATCTAAATGGTATTCGTTATGGTTTAGGTTTAAAGCATAATTTGACAGCAAAGCTTGCTCTGAGAATGGATTATAGCCAGGTGAATTATGGAAGGGTGAGAGGAGTTGTTTTTGAACCCTTTGGGATGGTTAGCAAAGCGACTCGAATTTCATCGCATACCGCCCAAGTCGCTTTTGGTTTAATTTACAATTTTGATGAACCTAGAGTTTATACTAAATAATTATTTTATTTAGTATAAACCCGTGATCTTCCAAAATACTATTTGGGGTCTATTGCTTTTTCCGCCCTTCGTTTTTTTTAAAGCTCGCAATAGAATGCTCTATTACTTACTTTTAAAAAAACGAAGACCAAAAAAATCAACTCGCCTAAAAACCTAGCATTTTGAAGGATCACGAGTATAAAACGGTAAGGTTAATACTCACGATCCAATCATAGTGTTTT
Source organism: Pseudomonadota bacterium (assembly GCA_020161725.1). GTDB lineage: Bacteria > Pseudomonadota > Gammaproteobacteria > Legionellales > Legionellaceae > Tatlockia. Next base: position 33,062 of record JAIUOG010000011.1, on the reverse strand, counting down.
TATGTGAACGTTATCGTTTGCGTTACCCAATTTCCTCAATTGACAACGCTTGCACCAAGGCATTTAAGGAAGCAGCTAGACGAATAGTCGATTGAATGGCTATTTTATCAATTCCATGTTGCTCCAATTGCTTAATATGGGCTTGAATACACATACCACAACCATTAATGGCTGACACAGCTAAAGAATAAAGTTCAAAATCAATTTTAGCGATGCCTGGATTTAACATCGCATTCATGCGCAAGTTGGCAGGAAGCGCTTTTAAATCGCTATTTTCTGCAAGATGCACTGTTCTATAGTAAATATTATTCATAGCCATCAAGGTTGAAGCTATTTTAGCGGCCTCAAGGATTTCGGTATGTAAATAATCTTTTCCCTGTTCGAGAATACTGGCTATAAGTTCTTTTTGTTTTAGGCTATAAGCGATAGCCAATGCAGTACCATAAAATTGATTTTCACTTAACTTGGATTGCTCGATATTGCCAAACAGAGTGCTAATGTTAAGGCGAATATCTTTGGCAAAATCAGGTAATTTATTTTTTAAATCATCAATGGTCATAACAAGCTCCTTTATAAAGTTTCGCCACCAATTGGACGGTTACATGGGCATAATTCATCGGTTTGTAAGCCATCAAGAATACGTAAAATTTCTTGTGGGTTGCGGCCGACATTAAGCGCATTCACACTGACATGTTGGATGATATTATCAGGATCAATAATGAAGGTTGCTCTTAAAGGTGCGCCACTTTCCACATCTCTGATGCCAAATCCATCGGTTAAATGCCCTTTGGTATCCGCAAAACTATATTGATTTAAATCTTTCAAATCCTTATGTTCTCTTCGCCATGCTAATTTTACGAATTCATTATCTAAGCTACCACCTAAGACAACCGCATCTCGGTCTGCAAACTCACTATTTAATTTAGCGAACTCGACAATTTCAGTAGGGCAGACAAAGGTAAAATCTTTAGGGTAAAAATAGATAATTTTCCATTTGCCAGGAAAGCTTTTTTCAGTGATAGTTTCAAAGGCAGATAAATTATTTTCTTCATGATGATTAAATTTTGGTTTAACCCCAACGACAGAAAACGCAGGAATTTTTTGACCGATTGTTAGCATGATTTTCTCCTCATAATTAAGTTTCAATTTAAGTATATTAAGAGACTATAATTATATAAAATGAATAAAATTGTATTTTTTAATCGGAAAAAACGATGGATAAATTATCAAGCCTAAGGCAATTACGTTACTTAGTTGCCTTATATGAACTTAAGCATTTTGGGCAAGCAGCCAAAGCTTGTTTTATCAGCCAATCGACGCTAAGTGCTTCTATTACTAATTTAGAAGAGGTTTTAGATGTTCAGATTTTAGAGCGAGATCATAAGCGCTTTTTATTTACCGCGGCGGGTGAGGAAATCGTAGAGCGAGCTCGTTCTATTTTGCAACAAAGTACAGAATTAGAGGAGTTTGCTAAGAATCAAGGTAAACAGATGCAAGGGAAGCTCTATTTAGGTATTATTCCAACGATCGCACCTTTTATTTTAAGTGAGCTGCAAACAGCTGCTCAAAAAGAATATCCTAAGCTTACCCTCTTAATTCGCGAAGATACCACAGAAAATATTTTGCATTTATTAGCTGAAGGTAAATTAGATGCCGCTATTTTAGCTTTACCCTATCCTACAGGTGATTTTTATACTTACACTTTAGCTAAAGATTATTTTCAAATGGTTTTGCCAAAAACTTGGCAAGCAAAGCGTTTTGTTGATGATATTCAACAATTACCCAAACAATCGGTCTTTTTATTGGAAAAAGAGCATTGTTTAACTGATCATTCTCTACAGGCCTGCCAATTGAAAGATAGCCAAACGATTAATCCTTTTTTTGCAACCAGCCTTCATACCTTAATACAAATGGTTGAACATCAGCCTGGCATTACTTTCTTGCCTGAGTTAGCTATTAAAAGTGGCATTTTGTTAGGTACGGATTTAATTGCTTTACCTATTAACAATAAAGAAGCTTACCGCGAAATTGGTATGGTTTGGCGTAATACGTCCTACCGTAAAGCAAGCTATATTTTGCTTGCTCATTTGATAGAAAAGATTCTGAACTATAAAACAAGTTAAGCTCGGGTCATCGCTCTTAATCTAGCTACTCTTTCTTCAGTCGATGGATGAGTCATAAATAGCTGCCTTAATTTATCACCACTTAAGGGATTTATAATAAATAAATGGGCTGTGGTTGGGTGGTTTTCAGCTTGTTGAAAACGGCCTTGGTGATTGGCTGATTCAAGCTTTAATAGGGCATCGGCTAACCAAAGTGGTTGGCCTGTTAATTCGGCTCCCCCTTTATCGGCTTCAAATTCTCTTGAGCGGGACACGGCCATTTGAATGAGGCCTGCTGCCATTGGCGCTAAAAAGATAAGAAGCATGCCAACTAAGGGATTCGTTCTTTCACCATCTGCATTAGCCTGGCCACCAGTAAACATAAAAATATTAGCAATACTACTGATGGCACCAGCAATGGTTGCCGCAACAACGGAGATAAAAGTATCTCGATGCAAAACATGGCAAAGCTCATGAGCTAATACAGCAGTGAGTTCTTGTTCATCCATTCTATTTAAAAGACCTGATGTCACTGCAATAACCGCATTTTGCGGATTTCTTCCGGTTGCAAAGGCATTAGGAACTTCGGTATCAACTAGATAAACCTTCGGCATCGGTGTATTGGCTTTTTGGGCTAATTGGCGAACAATTCGATAAACAGGGTTTTCTTCGGGGAGAGGTACTGCATTATACATTTTCAGAACTATTTTATCGGAAAACCAATAGGCGCTAAAATTCATAAAAACCGCTAATAAAAAGGCGAATATCATACCTGCTTGTCCGGCAATTAGCTTCCCAAGTACGAGCATTAGCGCCGTAAGTGCTGCTAAAAAAATAAAGGTTTTCACATTATTCATGATTCTGGCCTTATTCGGTTATCTTATTAGAAAACATAGCATATTTTTTGTCTTTCTATGATTTTGTTTGATTTTTGTTCTTATTGTTTGACTCATAAGAAATAAATACTTACCATATAGCGGTTTATTAAATTCAAATTCGAGGTTCAGACCCAACATGCGCATTTATTCTTAAGTCGCCCTAAAGGGCAAAAGTAAAGCTCCTAGCTTTGTATATCAGTCCTAACTTAAGAGTAATCCATGTATCACAAACCTATTCAAATTAATGAATTAAGCCTTCGTTATTCTCATAAAACTTGTTTTGAATCTTTTTCCGAGCAGATTTGTTTTCAAGATAGAATTGCTATCATTGGTGCTAATGGTGCAGGTAAATCAAGTTTGTTGAAGATATTAGCCAGGTTAAATTGGCCCGAAGAGGGAGAAATCCAATATCCTTCTGACTTAGATATAGGTTATTTACCCCAAATTATTCATGACTTTGCCTCGCTAAGTGGTGGGCAGAGACTCAATTCTCTTTTAACAAAAATCTTAGCTGGAAATCCCAACATTTTATTGCTTGATGAGCCAACCAATCATTTGGATAGACGTAATCGTTCTTCATTGATACGAATGCTTAAACATTATCCTGGTACATTGATTATTGTGTCTCACGATCTTGAATTGATTAAAGCTACAACCCATACCTTATGGCATATTGATGGCAGTAAGTTAACTGTTTTTTCTGGAAGTTATAATGATTACCAAAGGGAATTGCAGCAAAAAAAAGAGGCTTTGGAGCAAGAACTAGCCTTATTTTCAAGGCAAAAAAAAGAAGCGCATCTTTCCTTAATGAAGGAACAATCTCGTGTTGCTAAAAGTCGTGCAGCAGGAAAGGAAAAGGTTAAAAATAAAAAATGGTTAAAATCAGTCGGTGATTTAAAAGGCATGAAAGCGGAAAAGGCTCAAGGAAAAAATATTAAATCGATTGAAAATAGAAAACAGGCATTACTAAAAGAGCTTGAACGTATCAATTTACCAGAAGCCATTCAGGCTAAATTTAAATTAACCAGCAGAGAGTATTCGAAGGTTCTTATTAGTATTCAAAATGCCTCGGTTGGATACCAAGATAATGTCGCTATTTTAGATAATATCGATTTCCAAATGGGCGCTCGAGAAAAAATAGCCTTGTTAGGTAATAATGGTTCAGGCAAAACAACCTTTATTAAGGCAATTTTAGGTGATAAAAATCTTTATAGAAAAGGAGATTGGCAGCTTCCTTCCACTGTCGATATTGGCTATTTAGATCAGCATTATTTGCATCTTGATAAAGATAAAACGGTTTTTGATTTAATGTCTTTGGCCATGCCAAAAGCTTCCTTAAATGAAATTCGCACTCATTTAAACTATTTTTTATTTCGCAAAAATGAAGAAGTGGAAACGAAAGTGGAAAACCTCTCAGGTGGGGAAAAAGCAAGATTATCGCTGGCATTAATTGCAGCGAAACCGCCAAAGCTTCTTATTTTAGATGAGTTAACTAACAATTTAGATATTAATACACGTATCCATTTGGTTGAGGTTTTAAAAAATTATCCAGGTGGAATAATCCTTATTTCGCACGATAATGCTTTTTTGGAAGCGATTAAAATAGAGCATTTCTATGAAGTAAAAAAAGGGAAAATTGAATCTGTAATTTTTTAAAGTTAAATATAGCTGTAGTCGATTCTGATTAATAGCACATTTTTTTATGTTTGATCTTAAGATTAATCTCTGACCGATAATTGCGCACTTTCGTTGATATTTGTTATATACTAAATTTAAATTAGGATAAAAAAATAAGGAAATACTATGCCTAGCCTAACACAAAGGATCAAAAATTGGTTTTCTCCTAAGCAACCTGTTGGTGATTTGGAAGCGAATCTAGCTGAAGTAAATAATGCGCCAGGGCAAGATACAGAGGCTATCCCGCTTGATGAAGAAATAATCGATTTATCTGCGAACCAAACTAATACGCCCATAACACCTTCAACCTGGGACACCTTATCCCATTTTATTTCTATCACTACAAAAGAAAACTTACCCACAATAACCATGGCTCAAATTCTAAATATGATTGAAGTTGGTGGCAGTATTTTAACTCCAGTATTATTTGCTAAAACTACCGAGGCTGCATTTAACGATAGTAAGTCTGCCAAAATAGGCGATACTGAGTTATCGCTCACGCTCTTAGTATCATTATTAACTACAGCCTCTGCTTTGACTTATGTTGCAGGGTTACAGGCGCAAAAAATATTAGCTCGTGCCAAAGGGGCTACCTACGCAGACGCAGTAGATAAAACAACTCATAGACAATTAAACCAGACTGCAGAAACAGCACTTAAAATGGGTTATTACGGTTTAATGGATCCAATACAAAAAAGTATGAGTGTTGCAGAGTTTGGCGAAAAACTTTCCTATCAAACTTTCAGGCATTGTTATCAACGGTGATAGGCGGTTGTATTATGACTGTTTTAACTGAGTCTCCTGTATTAGGAATAAGTACAGTCTCGATTTTAGCAGCCAATGCTGCTTGGGCTGCGTATCGGTCAGGCGCTGTACATGAGGCAAGGACTGCTTTAACACAGGCAGGTAATGACGTATGGATGACATTTAGTGGAAAATTGCAAAAAATTAATATTATAAACCTCTATGGTCAACTCAAAAGGGAAATAAAAGAAGTTTCTAAGGCTACAGAAGGCTATAAGGACGCGCTTGCTAAAGCGGAAAAAGTAAAACAGGAAACAAATCAAGGGCATGTGCTTATTTCCCGACTATCTATGTTACTTGCTGTGCTTTATGCCAGCCACAAAGTCACGCAGAATGATTATAATGCGAAAGATTTTATTACTATAGTAGGTTATTTGGCTCAATTTTGTGATAAATCCACCCTTTTTGGTGCAGCTTTCCTTGATATGCTTGCTTATTTACCCGATCTTATGGTTGTTTATAAAAACTGGTTAGATGAGTCGACTCAAATAAAGGATAATCATCCCGATATTGCGTTAAATCTAGAAGATGGGGGAAGCTCTGCTATTGAATTTAAAGCGGTTGGCTTCGGATATCCTATAAGTCCTGGGCAAGAACAGGCTCCTGCTCCTATCTTAAATGGGATGTCTTTTAGCATCGAAAAAGGGGAGAGAGTAGCCTTAGTAGGTACAAGCGGGGCAGGTAAAAGTACAATTTTTAAATTGTTATTTGGTCAGTACTCTCCTACTGGAGGAAGTATAGAAATTAATGGGCAAAATGTTGAGCAACTAAGTTTGCGCTCGCGCCAAGCTCAGGTTAACCTTTTCACGCAAAGTGCTGATTTATTTAAGGGTACCGTAAGAGAAAATATTCTTTTTGCACTGCAAGAGCAAGAGTCTATTGAAAATAAAGATGATGTAATTATGGCTCTAGCCCAAAAAGTAGGTTTAGGTGATTTCTTAGTTCAATTGGGATTAGATACACAAGTAGGAGAAGGCGGAGGCGCTTTATCGGGTGGGCAGCAACAAAAAGTTGCTCTTCTTAGAGGCTTAATGAAAAACCCTAAAGGTATTTTATTGTTCGATGAAATTACAGCATCACTCGATGCTGCAGCAGCAGAGGAGATTATAAAATTGTTAAAAGAGCTACCAACTCCTTATGCATCTCTAATGATTACTCATGACTTAAATCGAGCAACAGAGTTTGCAACGAAACTTATTGTCATTGATAAAGGGGTAGTTATTGCCGTAGGAACCCACGATGAGTTATTGAAAAATTGTGAGTTTTATCAACATTTATGGGAGTCTTCTAAGAAAGAAACAGCAACTACGAGTTCTTATGCTTCTATGGGTGCTTTAATGGGGGGAGCAAGTAATAAAAATTCTTCTATAGAAGAATCACCTTCAATGATGGAGGTACTTGAAGCCCCATCATTTAAACCGCTGGGTGATGAAAGCATAGGTAATCAAGATGACATAGGTAATCAAGATGAAAGTTCTTCTCCATCATTATCTTGATTAGAGGTGAGCCACTTTAAGTGATTAGACCTTTTTAATTTTGCTCATTGTAGCGAGTTTCTGAAGAGGTCTATTGTGCAGCTGCTACACTATAAGGAGAATACGAGGCGTTTTTTTGAGTAATAATACCAACGATTGGTTAATTAATCTTAATCCCGAATTAAAAAAAACAAGGTAAATTTAATTTGTTTCCCCTTTGCCGGGGGAGGCACTTTGAATTATGCAAAATGGAAAAATGATTTGGAAAAAGATATTGGCTTATATGGTATTAATTTACCCGGGCGAGAGCGTTTATTTGGTGAGCTTTTTTTAACTAATTATCAAGATTTGATAGAAAGCTTGGCTTTTATTTTGCAAAAAATGGCAGATTGCCCGTTTTTTTTCTTTGGCCATAGTTTTGGCAGTTTAACTGCTTATTTTACGCACTTGAATTAGATAAAAAAGGTATTAAAGTCCCTCAAGTATTTATTTCTGCATGACTAGCGCCTAGTTTTAATGAAATAAAGATAGTTTCACATTTTCCTGGCGGACATTTTGAAATTATTAATAACTGGAAAGTTATCGTTGATGAGATTAACCTTCTAACTCTAACCTTAAATCAGTTTAATCCTGCTGGTGTTTCTCCTGCTATTGGAGGCGGAATGTCTAACAATGTTAATTGAGAAAAATGATTATTTAACTCGTCGGTTAGCATACTGTTTGTTTGGGGGTGTAAAATTTTCAAGTCGCCTAACATGAGATAAGAGGGGCAATAGATTTCGGTAATGGTGCAATAGCTAATCCAATTATCACTGTTCGGTTCTTGAACTAACAAGTTGTAAATATAAACTGCCGCATCGATTTCTAATTCTAAGGGTGCCATTCTTATTTTTGCAAAACTGGGTATTTTAGTTTCCCCGAGATATAGGCCTTCTTTTTTTAATTTAAATGATTTTTTTATCGTTTCACCAATAGAAGCACCTTGGTAAATTTCTTTATGTGTTTCTTGTAGCCAGGAAGGAATATTCTTGGAATAATTAACAATCGCGCAGGTTTTCATCGCATTTTTTGCATGCAAATTAGATACTCTTACTTGATCATTCTGCAAAAGTACTTCTAGGTCGTAATCCTTAAAAGTAAGCCTAATTCGATCACTGTTTAATAAATTTGTCATAGATTTAAGTTCTTGGGATTTTCTGGCTCTTTTCTTTATTGGAGGATTGTACATTTTTAAAATCGCATGTGCAAAATATTGGTTAGGTATTTTTCATTTTGTTGAGATAAATATCAATTATCGAGTATGAACTATAATATTTAGAAGCCGTATCTTTGAATAAAAAAATTAGGGAGAAGTGGAATGGCGGTTTTCATGTTTCCAGGACAGGGTTCACAAGCCAAGGGTATGGGGGGAGAATTGTTTTCACAATTTCCTGATTGGGTTAAATTAGCTGATGAAATACTTGGCTATTCTATTAAAGAACTTTGTCTTTATGACCCTGAAACTAAACTCGCCAATACAGCCTTTACACAACCGGCCTTATTTATCGTAGAAGTTTTAGCGCTGGAATTAAAAAAAGATGCGTCGATAAAGCCCGCCTACTATATTGGCCATAGTTTAGGGGAGTACGCGGCTTTATATGCAGCCAATGCATTTGATTTTGCAACAGGATTGCAATTAGTACAAAAAAGAGGTGAGCTTATGGCAGAAGCTCATTCAGGCGGCATGTTGGCTGTGCTAAATTTACCCCAAGAGCGAATTATATGTTTATTAGAAGGCGAAGGGCTTAACTCGATTGATATTGCTAACTATAATTCAAAAGATCAAATCGTCTTATCGGGACCCGCAGCGGATATTGCTAAAGCGAAAACAATTTTATCTAAAGAAACAAAGTTGTGTATCTTACTTAATACTAGCGGGGCTTTTCATTCACGCTATATGGAAGATGCAGCTAAAATATTCGAGCAATTTATCAATCAATTTGATTTCTTGCCTTTACAAACTGAAGTAATAAGCAATGTGACAGCTAAACCTTATGCTAACTCCAATATCAAAGAAAATTTAGTTAAACAAATTTTTAGCTCAGTCCATTGGTCAGAAATAATTAGCTATCTCAAAGATAAAGGCGAAACTGAATTTGTAGAAATAGGGCCAGGCAATGTATTAACTCGTTTAATGAGGCAAAATTAATTATCAAGTCCTAAACGTTTAGCACGTAATTTCAATAAATTGAGGTATTTTTCCTGCATTGGTAAGGATAGAAAACTAATGTTAATTAATTTTTTCCACTTCGGAATCGCTTGTTGGAATTGCTGAATAGTTTCTAAAATAATATTTTGATTCAACTCTAAGCGTTCGCTTGCAAAGTAATCAAAAAAATCATGTTTTGTTAAGTTATTTTTTCTGCCTCTTATAGGAAGCGCTATTTCTTCTTTGGTATTTTTTTGAGCTATAGTGGAGTTAAGTAAATCATAAGCAGGTGACAATGTAACTTTTTTATTTCTTGTAATAAGGGAAAAATTTTTTAAATGCATATCTTCGTTACCAATTAAAAAATTAAATACAGTTAATTTAAATAATTTAACCAATTCAATTTTAGGAAAGGTACAAAATTGGTTTATAACATTAATTACCTGCTCCATTGAACTATCATATTTTGTATGGCGATCACGGCCAGATAATTGAGCAAAATCCTCTAATGCTAATTTTTTATTATGTCCTTTCCTATCAAATCGTTTAATAAAGTAAGTTAAACTTTTGTCTTTTGAATAGACTAACCCGTGTACGGGTACTTCTAGTCCCACCATTTCAGCTAAAGACATTGTAAGCGCTTCGTTTTGTGGTAATTCAGGATAGTTTTCGCTTGGTGGTTTTAAAATATAATGTCCATTTTGATCTACAATTGCAAAGTGGCCTGTTTTAACTTTTAATTGTGCGCTTAGTTTTTTTTGTACGCCCTGCACAGACATTTTCCCGACACGGTCTATTGCTTCTTGGCGTTGTTCATTGGCACTTAAATCTATCGGTGTAAGTTCTTTTAATTGCGGGGAAAGTAGCTGTAAGCCTTTGCTAGAATAATTTTCTTGTTCACTAATAGGCATGTAAGTAATGAGGCAATGTTTCATTCTAATTCCTCAATCGTTACCGCCCCAACAAGATCTTGTCCCACTTTTATTAATTGAGCAAAATAATCATTTCTATCTATTTTATATTTTCGCAGTAAGGCTTCAAGCATAATCCCTTCAGGCAATAAGCCTTCGAAAAAGGAAGGAAAGCTTTCAAATTCATAAGTTTTATTGATTAAAGGCATTGTGAGAGAAACGGGTTCGCCTTGATATTCAGGGTGATATCTAAATTGGTATTTTTCACCCTCTAATCTTTCTAAGATACCCGCTTCCATATTGTGAACTAATACACGTGCCTTTTTCATGAATGGCTATCCATCGGTTGTGCAAAGGGAGTTTCAAATTTAATTTTTATATTTAAAATATCCAACACTTTTAACAAGGTATTTAATTGTATCGTTTGCTTGCCTTTCTCAATATCAAATATGACCGTTTTCCCAACTCCAGCCAACTTAGCTAATTCATGTTGAGATAAACCGCTTTCTTTACGGTAAAAATAAACCATTTTAGCAATATCGAGAGAGGCCATAACAATAATTAATTAATCACATTATTACTGTTATAGCAGTAAAATTAAGTTATTTGAAGTAGTGCTTAATTATTTTTACTATGAATTATCATTTTTTACCGTCATGGCAGTAAAAATAAGCTTTTTATTTGTTTTTTAAGGCGTTTAAAATAGAAAAACAATAAAAATTACCTCTATGGCAGTAATAAACACCTTAATAGGAATGAGCATAGGCTTTTTCGCCGTGTTCAATTAGATCAATACCTTGAATTTCTTCTCTAGGGCTGGGTCGTATAGTCATTATTTTCTTTAAAAAAATTAAAATTAAAGCCGTGCCTAATATATACCCGACAGCAACTAGAACAGCCATTATTTGATGCACTAAAGTAAGCTATTGCCATGCAGTAAACCATTTTGTCCCGCAGGATTAATAACCAGATTTGCAAAAATGCCTGTCAGCAACGAGCCAATGACGCCAGCGACACCATGGCAGGCGAAAACATCGGCTGTATCATCCACTTTTTTAAAACGATTTAGATAAATTAAGCTTAATTGCCCCACAATAGCAGCAGATGCTCCAATCAAAATAGACGCCATCGGGGTAACATAACCGCAACCGGGTGTAATAGCGACTAAGCCAATTACAGCTGCTGCCGAAGCACCAATAGCGGAAGGCCTTGTCTTTCTAAGCCGAAATTCATCGAACAACCCTTGAATGAAAATCAATATCTTTTGCAGATATGAATTAAATATAGATTAAAATTTAACCAAATAACAGGCGAGATTATAACCTTAATGTAGCTAAGCATAATTAAGATTAAATGTAGAAAGCTAAACCTTGATTGCACCTAAGGCTACATCAAGGCTACAAAAATGTCCTTTATTATATGTACGGGTTAGAGCCAGTATGAAAATCCTTTGAATTAGACATTTGCTTTAGCAGTAATGCAAGGGTAATTAAAAAGGTTGCTAAAATGACAATCGCTAAATTTACTTTAGGCTGAGGTAGATATTTATCGCATAGGTCATCATAGATAGCGGTCATCGTTTCAAAGATCTCATTGCATTGCTTAGCAACGTCGTCATATTCATGCACATCAAGACTAATCTTATCTACTTCTGTCATCATGCTGCGAAATAAATTTTGATTGCCTCCAATTTCGGGTAATTTTTTGATAGCAGCAGAGAAATCATATTGATTTGCTGGTATTTCATAAGCGCCCGATTCATACAGTTTTGTTAATTGATTACTTGGTTCAAGATACTTATTTTGAAGAGTAACTCCGCCATGCATAAAACCTGCGACATGCATTAAAAAATGAGCCAACAACGCTTTTGGGGTTAATTTTTTTATGTTGGCAAGATAGTTTTGAGTCGAAGGCATTATTTGTTGCTTATCCAAAGAGCTATTTTTTTCATCTAATAATTTTAAATCTTGTTCCATGCCTGACGTGCGCCATAGCTCATTTATATAGCTTAGGGCAAAAAAAGAATCGATTTCATTTTTTGAATTTGGAGGTAAGCTTTTTAATTGAGCCTCAATTTCTTTAATAATTACAAATTGTTGGACTAATCTTGCCACATAGAGTTCTTGAGAAATGATTGTTTCCTTAAAAAGCCCTTCTTTTTTGAATCGATGATGTTCTGCTTTCATATGTGCATCTGTCATCCCCCTAGAAGGGTTTCCATCTTTATAAGTTGCAGCTAATAGGGCTTTTGTAAACATAATAAAACTCCCATGTAAGGCCGAATGGCATCCTATTGTCCAAATATTGTATTACAGGGAGTTTATTTGCGAAATAAAAAAAACGCTATTGCTATAATATTTTTTTATTGTTTAACACCAATATAAATCGCCACATTATTGGGGCCAGTATAGGCTTCAAAATCACTAATAAAATGGCGTTGATACACTGAATCTGTAGCAAAATAATTCCAAATATATTGCCAAGTTTCGATGACAGTAAGAGGCATTGGGCCTGTTGCCTCAAAAACAAGATAGTTTCCAGCTTGAATAACAACGGAATTAACTTCTTTATTATCTGCGATAGTACCTACAGTAACCGTATAAAGACCATTCGTATCGGATTCATAATTTGAATAAACACCATATATCTCTTGATTAGTATCAAAGCCTTCACTATAAAATTGTTGCCATAGTTTAGGTAATTTAGAAGTCGCTTCATTAAATTCATCTGAATTTTTAGTTCTAGTACTTATGCCTTTGACGATAAAGCTTTCTATTTGTTGTAGCTTAGGTTTTAAAGATGACATTGTATTTTTCCTATGATTTTTTAAGTGAAACGACTCTTAAGCGATGCCCATCTAGATCAAGAGCTACAAAACCATATCCATAAGTTAACTCAGAGGGATTTAATATCATTTTAATGCCTTTTGCTTGCCATTCTTTAAATAAAGCATCTACCCTTTCTTTACTTTCAACTGTAAATGCTAATTCACTCATTCCTTTCTCTTCAACGGGTGGTTCAACCGTGTTTGTTTCTTTTAAACCTAAAACGATTCCCTTTGATAATAAAAAAGCGTGGAAACTAGGAGAGTCTTCTCTTGGTTTTAAGCCTAACAAATTTTCATAAAATTGGCTGGATAAGCCTGTATTTTCTACATAAAGAACAAGCGTACTTGGTTCAAACATGGTGTTTCTCCTAAAATAGAATGGTTATGTTCGAACTTAGTTTAGAGAAAACTACTGACAGTTTTTGTCAGTAGTGTGGGGGAGGTACATTATGAATTTCGCGCCATTTTTTGACTAGGGTTTGGCGTTGTTGAGGGTATTTGATGTTTAAGCTTTCTAGTTCATTAATTCTATCAGTTCTAAAATGACGAAAATCAGAGCGAAGCTCACACCAGGCAACGATAACATGCGTTTCTTCAAAAAAACCAAGGGCTATTGGCCAGATAATACGTTCAGATTTATCATTTTTAACATCAATATAAGTCATTTTCAGTTTGTATTCTTTGCGAATAGCATGACGAATTTGGGCCTCTTTAGCATCATCCCTTTCAATTACCCTTTTAGCAGGGCCAATTAATAGGCCTGAATCTTCAAGTTGAAGACGGAGATCAGTAGGTAAAACAGCGCCTATTTTTGCCAAAACATTGCTTGCTGCCTGACTTAATTTTTTATCCGCCTTACGAGAAACCCAACGGGAACCCAGCACTAAAGCTTCAATTTCTTCCTCGGAAAACATCAGTGGAGGCAGCATAAAACCGGGACGCAATAAATAGCCAACTCCTGGTTCGCCTTCAATAGAAGCTCCTTGAGCCTGCAAAGTAGCAATATCTCGATAAAGAGTGCGTAAACTTATCTCTAATTTTTCAGCTAATTGTTTACCACTTATAGGATAGCGGTGACGTCTTAAGATCTGAATAAGATCAAATAATCGCTCGGTTCTAGACACAGTATTTCAAATAACATGATGACATATTTTGGCAGTATGCCTCAAAAAAAGGGTTATTGCTAATTTTGAGTGATATATGCAATATAAGCAGGTCCAACGGGAAGGAGTAATGAATATGTATATAAGCCAATCTGCTGATCCAGGAGGTTCAGAGAAAATCTGTTATCATTTACCAAACTTGAATTGGCGAACTAAGGAATAAACAAGGATGCATCCTAATCCGCATGATTTATACCCTGTACCAGGGTCTAAAAGAACTGCTTTTTTGAAATCTATAATTAAAAATCCCAATATTATTGTCGGTGATTATACCTACTATGACGATCCTGTAGATATTCATAACTTTGAAAAAAACGTACTTTATCATTTTGATTTTATTGGTGATAAGCTCATTATTGGTAATTTTTGCCAAATAGCGACGGCTGTAAAATTTATAATGAACGGGGGAAATCACGATTTAAATGGCTTTTCTTCCTTTCCCTTTGTGATTTTTCAAACTTATTGGCCTGAAGTTCCTTTTAAGCCTAATCGTAAAAAAGATACCCAGATTGGTAATGATGTGTGGATAGGTTATGGGGCTACGATTATGCCCGGTGTAAATATTGGTGATGGCGCTATTATAGCAACTGGCGCTGTAGTCTCTAAAGATGTAGCGCCTTATGAAATTGTCGGTGGTAATCCTGCTTCTGTCATTCGTAAACGCTTTGATGAGGAAACGATTGATTTTCTTTTGAAATTACAATGGTGGAATTGGCCTATTGAGCAAATTAAAGAGTATGTTCTTCCCATTATGAAAGGCGACATAATCGCCTTAGAAGGTTTATTGCCATGACTCCTATACAATTATTAACGCAGTGGATTGAGGAAGAAAAGGCAGTAGGGGCATCCCTTGCTCAACATGCGGTCTTAGCATCTCAAGGCCTAAACGGGGCACCGCATGGCAGAGTGGTCGCCATTAAGGAAATTAATGAAGATAGAATCTTATTTTTTACTCAACAAATAACTCGCAAAGTGGCAGAAATTAAAAACAATAACAAAGTCAGCTTAACTTTTTGGTTAGAGCGCTATGCAAGAGAAGTAATCGTTGAAGGGCAGGCCCATTTTCTATCTGAAAGCGAAAATAACGAATACTGGCAAAATTACCCTCAATGGGCGCAAGTTCGTTTTTGTAGTTATGCTCCTACTTCAGGTCTAGTTATTGAAAATAAAAATATCTTGGAAGAGAAACGTTTGGCTATGGATAAATTATCTAATAATGACCCCTTACCTTGTTCACCTGATTATTGCGGTATTGCCATAAAACCAGCGTGTTTTATTTTTTATAGCTATCGCTTAGATGAGCTCTCAGATGTTTGGAAATATCAGAGGCAAGATAATGATTTTGTTAAACAAATACTTTCTCCTTAGAAAGTCACAAGTTGCTTTATTGACAGCGAATCTTGAAATAATTATATTGCTTTACACGATGGCGCGGGGTGCCTTTGGCTGAGAATTACCCGTTGAACTTGATCTAGTTAATACTAGCGTAAGAACGCCGACATGAGTTTATAGATTCATTTTCTAATCTAAAATTCAATTCTTGTATCATGTCTTAAACCCATGATCCTCGATGCCATCTTTTGTTTTTTTAACTAACAGGAGTTATGGCAATGTCTCATTTATCTACTCGAACCACCTTATTATTAAATTGGTATGCTAATCCTTACCATGCCCCCATTTTTGTCGCGTATTCTTTAGGCTATTACGAACAAGTCGGAATTAAATTAGCCATTTTAGAGCCAAGTGATCCCAGTGATGTGACTGAAATAGTCGGTTTAGGTCAGGTTGATTTTGGTGTAAAAGCAATGATTCATACTACTGCCGCTCGCGCAAAAGGCTATCCTCTAAAATCGGTAGGTACCTTACTTGATGAGCCACCCACCGGATTGATTGCTTTAAAAAGTAGTGGTATCCAAACTTTCCAAGATATTGTTGGTAAAAGGGTGGGATACATCGGTGAATTTGGTAAGAAAATTATTGATGATTTAGCGAATTTAGCAGGCATAGAAAAGGATAGTTATCAGACTGTGCGTATGGGTATGAACCTTGTCGATGCCATATGCCGAGATAAAATTGACACCGGTATTGGCTTCATTAATTTTCAACGTATTGAGCTTGAACATTGGCAAGGGGAAACTATCTTTTTACCGATTGACCAACTAGCGTGTTTAGGTTGTTGTTGCTTTTGTTCTATTCAATTTATAGTTCCAGAAAAAACCTTAAAAAATAGTGAATTAGTTAAAAGTTTTTTACTAGCAACGCAAAGAGGAGCGGCTTTCACGACTGGATACCCAGAAGACGCTTATGAAATTCTTTGCCAGAATAAGCCAAACTTACGTACCCCTTTATATCATTCTATTTTTATTCATACTCTACCCTTTTTCTCACGCACTCTGCTTAATGTAGAGCGAGACTGGCATAAGGTTGGTCGTTATTGTAGGCATTTAAAGGTGATTGAAGAAGGATTTGATATAACAGCTTGTTATACCAATGAATACTTACCTAAAATGCCTTATTCTGATACAAAACCAATTGCCTGTTGTATTGAATAGCGATTGAATTTAGATAAAATAGCTCAGGAAATAATCTAACTCGCAGCAATATTTAGGGATTAAAATGCAAAATAAAATTGAAAGTTCTTTTTTATGGATATTGTTATTGTTTGCCGTATTATCTCTTTTATTTCCTGAGTTTTTTATCAGTTGCAAAGCCTTAATTCCTATGGGATTAGGTCTTATTATGTTTGGCATTGGGATTAATACTTCCTATAGTTCTTTTAAAGAAGTTTTAATAAGACCGACTTCTATTTTAATCCTGATACTATTTCGATTTATCGCCATGCCATTTTGGGCATTTTTAATCGCGCAAACTTTGCATTTAAATCAAACAGCAACGATTGGCCTTTTGATTTTAGGTACAGCCCCTGGTGGTACTGCCGCTAATGTAATGTCTTATCTATCTAAATCCAATGTGTCGCTTACCGTATTATTAACCTTTGGTTCGACGCTATTTTCACCCTTTCTAACCCCGTTATTAATCTATTTATTTTTACATAAAACAGTTGCTTTAAATTTAGGGGCTATGATGATGCACATTAGTATTATTATTTTAATTCCCATAGGAGGCGGATTGATATTTTCTTATTTTAAATCCCCTTTGATTACAAAAATAAAGGTATATGCGCCTATTTTTTCCATTTTGCTAATAGCCGCTATTCTTGCAAGCCTTTTAGCAATGAACCAACAAAGGATTTTTGAGTTCCCTTTAATGCTAATAATCGCTGTTTTGGTATTAAATCTTTTAGGCTATATCACCGGTAATTTTATTGCCTATTTAACCAATTATGATAGCTTGAGCAGATTGGCTGTAAGTTTCGATTACGGCATGTTTGATGCCATAGTCGCTATGGTAATTTGCACCACCTTTTTTGATAAAGAAACAGCTATTCCTGCCGTATTAATTAGTATTATTCAAAATCTTACAGCACCTTGTTTGGTGAGATGGAGAAGGGTAGATAAATTCAAGATTGAGAATTTGGCTTAAAAACTAGGTTTTAGGGTTGAAATTTCTCGCCCAGGGATTTACTTCAAATTTAGAGCTTTTTTAAATATGGATATCTGGGCTCATTCGTTTTTTTTGCTTCATTTGAAGCAACTCACGAAATAGATTTAAAATAACTACTTCAGTATAATTCTTTAAAGTATAGTTATTTGTATTAATTGCAATATTATTAATTTTCAAACATGTTTGTGAGCACTAATGACCAAACGAAAGTTCGGTGTTTTTATTGGTTCGTTAATATATGATTGCTCTAATTCTGATTCCAGCTTTAATAAAATTGATTTTTCCATTGCGCTAAAAGATAGGCTAGAATACATTACGGTTTGCTCATTTTGTAATATTTTAATGTCAGCCTTTGCTTTAAAATTACCATTTAAGTCATAATCAATTTTTATAACAGTGAAGATAAGCTCTATATCTAAAGGAAAAATATATTCCAAAAAAGTAGCAGTTATGTCATCTAACACAAACGATTTTTTATCACTGAGGATTAAAAATTTTTCTGAAATAGCAGATGCCATTTGGCGAGATGCTTCAATTATGACCATGCTCTGTATGTTTGCATCTGCAATAAAATTATGTTTTTCTTTCCATAACTTACTCTGTATTAAAGAACTTTTAAATTCAAGTTTTGAAAGCCTTACAGGAGAAGAGATCAAAGTATTTGATATTTCTTGTTCATCATTGTCAGCTTCGGCCAGCATTTCTAAAAATAAACTTTGTTCCCTTAATTTTGTTTTCATTTACTACGCCTCAAAATTTATTATATAAAACAAAATTCAATCCGAATCGGATTGAATTTTGTTTGAAAAATGCATAATATCCAATTTTCTAAGTCTGTCAATTTTTTTATACGAAACGTAGTATTTTTTTTTTATAAGTGTAGAATGGCCCAATTATTTCTTTTTTATTTTGATTAAATTTCTTATATCAAATTCTATGCTGCATAAAAAATATATTAAAAAAGTCATTGTTACTGACAATGATGCTTCCGCTGAAGCTAGAGGAGATAGATTAAGAAAAATCCGTAATCTTTCTAATCTAAGTAGAAAAGATTTATGTA
The DNA here is from genome assembly GCA_020161725.1 of Pseudomonadota bacterium. GTDB lineage: Bacteria > Pseudomonadota > Gammaproteobacteria > Legionellales > Legionellaceae > Tatlockia. The sequence goes on along the minus strand of JAIUOG010000011.1, from coordinate 14,413 downwards.
ATATAGAATCATTAAATTTAAATACTTATAAAGGTTGGGAGCTAGCTCGTTTTGGTGGTTTACCTATTGATGGTGCCGAAAAAGTAATAAAACGGGTTTATCAAGAAAATGTAATTTGCGATATAGAATGGCTTTTATATGGTAAGGGGCAAGAGCCCTATATTTTGCCAAAAATGAATATAGTTTCTAACCAAGATAAAAATACCCTTGTTCTAAAAGAAATTTTAGTCTTTCAAAGCCTGTATCCCAATGCAACTTATTCCACAGTTAATGATAATACTTTGCTGCCTTATTATAAGCCTGGGGATTACGTGGCTGGAATAAAAATATTTGGAGAAAATATTAAAACTGCTCTAGATCAAATATGTATTGTTGAATTAACCAATGGAGATACTTTTGTGCGCTATTTAAAAGCCTGTCAGGATAAAGAAAGTTATCGATTAATATCCACAAATATTGATAGAACTATAGAAAATGAAATATTTCTAGCCGAATTACATTTTATCGCCCCAGTTATTAGGCACTATAAAATATTTCCTTCTTAGAGTGTAATAAATATTTAGGAAATTAGATGAGCAGAAACAATCACGACCAATTAAACGAAGATTTGGTGAATGAAATATTAGAGTTTATACACTTTATTAGAACCCCTCTTGCTTCAATTAAAATTGGAAGCCACATACTTAATGAGGCTCTTCCTTTATTAATAAACACTTATAGAAGGAGCTTTCAATTCAATGAAACCATACAAAAAGCTGACAAATTAAGCTCTATTGTAAACAACATTTTAATCGAGGCTAATCGAATTAGTGAGTATACCAAAAAAATTGAAATGCAAGTTGTAAAACATAAGCTGAATTCAGAGGAATAAAATGTGTAAAAAATTTAAAAGTTTTTATTTTAAATCAAAGGTGCTTCTTATTGATGATAATGAGTCTTTTTTAGAAAATTTAAATTATAAATTAAGTGATAAATATTTAATTGATACGTATGAAAATCCATCTAAAGCTTTGGAAAGTATTCTGGCTAACTATAGTAAAAATATACTAGCCAATACATCAAATTTAATTAATGAAATTGATGATGAGGAAGACAATGAATATTATTCGATTGATTTTACAAAAATAAAAGAACTCTCTGAAGCTGTCAATAAAAATGAAGTAATCAGTGTTATTGTTGTCGATTACTCAATGCCTTTAATGAATGGAATTGAGTTTTGTAAAAAAATAGCACATCTTCCTGTCCTGAAAATAATGCTTACAGGTCATGCTGATTTCAAACTTGCAGTTGATGCATTTAATCAAGGAGTTATAGATAAATTCTTGGTTAAAGATACAAAGTTTATGCTCGAAGAAATTAAAAACACTATTGATATTATGCAAGATCTTTTTTTTGAGCGTCTTTCTTATCCATTATTAAATTGTTTTTTATCTAAACAAGATACTCTAATAACATCTACTGGATATCTCTCCCATTTCCAAAAAATCATCAATGAATTAGACATTGTTGAATATTTTTTATTAAATCAACATTGAAGTTATTTGCTAAACGGTAAAAATGGCTCTAAGTACTATTTTATGACTCTATTAGATAAACAATTAGAGGAATATATTGAAATAGCAAAAAGTCTAAACTGTACCCCTGATATTATAAATAAAATGCTTAATAGAACTCACGCCCCTTTTTTTCTTAATGAAACACAATATAAATTACCGATATCTGCTTGGGACTTCTTATTACAACCTCTTCAGCATGCAAACGGGTATCATTATTGTATTATTAAATTACCAAATTAATTCAAACTGGGAAAATGGTGAAAAAAGAAATAATCAATCTTATTGATTACAGATTAAAGCCAGAGTATTATTCATACTGTAAAAATAAATAGCAGTGAAATGGAATAAAATTAGCTAAGTTTGTGAAAAATAGAATACAACCTTGTAGTTATAGGAAATTAAATAAATATGAAGATATTACCTCTATTTTCATCTAAGTCTATCGCATTAATTGATGATGATTTGCTTTTTTTAGAAGCAATGTCTTCTTTATTAAAAGAAAAATATTTATTAGAAGTATTTAGTAATCCAATAAATGCTCTCAATTATTTTTATGATTCTTATCCGGTATCATCACAAGTATCCACAAGTAATAATCCTTTCGAAATAGGTGTAATTATTGTTGACTATAATATGGCAGATATGAATGGCATAGAACTTTGTCGCAAATTAAATTTTTTACCCACAAAAAAAATATTATTAACAGGTGATGGTTGCGAAAAGTTACCAACTGATGCACTTAATGAAGGGCAGATAAATTGTTTTATAAGAAAAGACAGCTTAACACTACCAGAAGATATCGACTTTCATTTAAAACGATTCATAAAAGAATAAAAAACTCCTAAAAGTAGAAAATGGAATTTCTCTAGAGTTATTTAATATTTAATTTAAAAAAGGTTAATTAATGACTAAAAGATTTATTTTATTGTTAGGTGCTAATCAATTTCAAAGAGAGCGTGCATTAGTTGGGGCTGAAAGAGCATTTAAGGGTGTAGTTGTCACAGTATCTTCATTGGCTCCATTCCATACGAATAAATATCCATCTATTACAATTTATTCTAATGAAAATAATCCAGAACAACTCTTAATTGATGTCATTGAATTTTGCTCAAAAACTAAAATGGAGCCTATGGCTGTTATTCCTTTAAATGATTTTGTTCTTAATGCAGGTTTGAAAATTGCAGAATATTTTAAATTGCCTTATAACTCAAAAGAAACAATAGAAAATTGCCGTACAAAAGATTTAATGAAATCTATCTTAGCTTCTGCCAAACTTCCAGTTGTTCCAAGTTTTAGATTTTCAGATTTAAATGAAGCAAAGCTCTTAACAAAAAAAATAGGCTATCCCTTAGTCATTAAGCCCCTTAATTTTGGAGGTAGTGGTGGTGTTATTAAAGTTGAAAATGAAGAAGAGCTTTCTAATATTATTTTACAAACAGAAGAACATTTGAATAAATTTGCTAAGAAATATGATTCTGATTCTAAGATTATGCTATTGGAACCATATATTTCAATAAAACGAGAGGTATCAGTTGAGGTTATTAATACACCAAATTTTAGACATGTTATTGGTATTACAGATAAGTTTTTAAGCAAAGAACCTTATTTTTCAGAAGTTGGTCATTTGGTTCCTTCATCTTTATACAAAGACATAACTATAGCAAATAAAATTAAAGAAGCAGCACTAAAAGCTTGCGAAGCATTAGATATTCTTTATGGAATGGCTCATGTCGAAATGAAAGTTAGTTCAGCAGGCGAAATAATTATTATAGAGGTTGGTGCTCGTACAGCTGGTGATGGTATAATGGACCTTTATGAAAAATCTACGCAAACTAATATTTACGAATTACATTGCAAATCATTTCTTAATCAATTATCAGAAGATGATCTTCCCGAAGAGTTTATCAACACAGCAGCTATAGGATATTTGCATCCTATCAAGGGTATTGTAGCTGAAATTAAGACAGAAACACTTAAAAACATAAATTTAGATAATGTGGATTTAATTTCAATACAAACTAAAGTAGATCAAAAAATTGAAACAGCAAAAGATTGGTCAACACGCTATGGTTTTGTCGAATATACCCTATATAAGCATTACAATCAGTTTGATTTTGATTTAATTAAAAAAACGGATGAAATTACAAAACTAATATTTGTAATAAAGGAAGTAAAATGAAACAAATTGCATCATATTTTTTATGCTTATTTTTTTTTAAATTAGCAGTTGGTGCTATCTTATTAGCAACAGGTTGGGATTCATTAACAATTTCAGAAAATGGTTTAATTAATATTACCATTATTATGGCGCTTAGTTTTTTCCCCGCTGCATTTGCAAAACCTTTATTTCAAAAATTAAATTTCATACCAGTTCCTAAACTATTAACTTTTAGTTTATGTATGGCAGGTTTATTAATCATCACTGAATATTATTTAATGAAGTTGAGCTTAATTGGAACATTTATTACCCATTTTGTTTTATGGATTTTTATTTTTATTATCGAAGTCGCTTGTGAGAAATGGTATGTTTTTTTATCACAAAATCATAAATTGCAAAGTATACGAAGATTTAGCGGGTTATCTACAAGTCTTGGGCAATTAGGGCTAATTTTGGGGCCGGTTTTAATAATATTGTCAAAAAAGCATAGTTCAGGCTTGCCATATTGGTTTATGTTAGTAAGTTTTTTTATTGCAAGTTTATTTGCTTTTTTAAATACACAGATAAAAACAATAATTCTAGATAAAAGAGCAACTTCTTTAAACATTTCAGACAATAGGAAATTAAGGTATACAATTGGATTTGCCTTAATTTGGCCAACCTTAACTATCTTTAATTTATCAATACCAGTGCTTGCAAAAAAAGAATACCACTCTATTAATGTTGCTGGTTTTCTAGAAATATTATTGGCTCTGGCAACAGTAATAGCAGGGTTAATACATCCTTATATTACCAAAACAATAGTTTTTCAAAAACGCACTCTAATAATATTTCTAACTTTATTTATTGCAACGTTATCTATATATATCAATAACAGTAACATTATACATTTAGCTCTAAGCATATTTTTATTGGGACTTACTTTTGGTTATTTAAGGATTGAATTAAGGGCTTATCTATCACAATGCTTTGAGCCACGAATTGCGGGAGAAATTATATCTTCAGCTAACAGCCTAGGTGGTTTACTGGTAATTATTTATGCTGGAGTTTTTTATTTATGCGCACAGCTCCAAAATGAAAATAACCTAACACTAATTTTTCCAATTAGTTTTGTACTATGCTCTGCACTATTTATATATATTTTATATTATGAAGCGAAGAATGGAGAAATATATGCTAGTTAATCAATATATTTCATCATCTATTATTATAAAAGAATTTACTCTAAAAAATAAATTTGTCTTTAATAATGCAACAGCACACTATACTTTTTATGGTGAAAAAAATAATGGTAAAAAAATAGCATTATTTTTTCATGGGTTTTCGGGTAGTTCTGAACTTCACGTTTGGTGGCATAAATTTCCTCTCCAAGAGGTTCTAAAAAATTATAATATTATATGTTTTAATTCATTAGGTTCTTGTCATGGCTCTTTAGGCCCAGAAACAATCTCTCCAAATACAGGGTTGCCTTACGCAAAAGATTTTCCAGAAATTTGTATTGAAGATACAGTTAACTTCATAGTCCTTGCCTTACAGGAAATGAATATTCAAAAAATTGATTTGGTTTTTGGGTGTTCTTTGGGTGGTATGCAAGCATTTGATATGTACATGCGTTTTCCATTAATAGCGAATAAATTTATATCTGTATGCGGCTCTCCACTCCCGCTTATGACTAAACTTACTAATGCTGCTCAATCAAACATACTTGATACAGGAATTAAAAATAATCTTCCTACAAATATATTAAAATCTTATATGGGATTAGCACGTTTTTTCTTTCGACTTACATGTACAACGGAAAAAGCTTTAGAAATATTAGATAAAAAAGAAAATGTGGAAGAATATTTTTTAACAGATAGCTTCAACTATGAATCTTCCTTTTCACCTTACTCATATAATTTATATTTAAAAATGCTAAGAAACTATCAAATAGATATATTTGAACAATTAATACCTGACAATTTAAAAAAAATAATTTTATTAGTAAGTATCATTGATGATTGTTTTACCCCACCTGAAGATATTGATAAAATTTTTAACCAACTTACTAAAAAAAGACATAAAGTTAAAAATATGCAGTTCAAAACAAATTATGGCCACGAATCCTGGATTGTAGATGGAAAGAGATTTTATGAATTCATTAAAAAAGAGCTTATTGCTTAGTCTATTACTATTAATAAATCAAAAAGGATTTTCTCAAATATGTATTAATAATAGTTCAAATTATAAAATGTTTGGCTCGGTTCTTCGTGCTGGGGCATTAGCACGTGGACACGAATTGGCTTTTCAAAAAAGTAATTTTTCAAAACATCAACAATTTTCATCAGAAACAGATGTTGAACTAGCAAAACAAATTGAAAATATGTCTTCTGGTTCTTGTTCAATTATTCTTGGATTTTTTACAAGCCGTGAATGTTTAATTGCTGGCCCAATCTTAAAGAAAAATAAATTAATTGGAGTTTCTTCTAGTTGCGGCCATAATAATATTAGGAAATTTTCACCATTTCTTTATACAATTATTCCCCCTATTAACGTATTTTCGGATAAAATTTCAACTTATCTTAATGAAAACAATAACCTAGAAAAAATTTTTGTGATCTATCAACCAACAGATGTTTACAGTGAAACAGCAAGCAGCTCTTTTAGGAAAAAAATTAAAAAACCAATCATAACAATTCCTATTGCATCTGATGGTAGCTTTGATATTAAGAAGTTTCCTAATAATATAAATGAAAATTTTACTATTGTATTTTTTACTTACCCGCTTCCATCTGCAAAAATTTTAATGCAATTATCAGAACATAAAATTATTTCAAAAAGAACAACTATTCTTGGGGCGTCTTGTTGGACTTTTGACGTAACAGTATTTCGTCCTTTACGTTCCATTTTGGAAAAAGCTAATAGTGTTCTTGCAATAGATGTACTTGATTGGAAGAAAGTTAAAAAAACAATATTTGTAAAAAATTTCTTTGAAAAATTTAATCGAGAACCACTGACAATTGAAATTTTGACATACGATGTTACTAAACTTGCCATTAATTGCTATGAAAAGTCATTAATATACGATAAATATGATATTAAAGAATTTCAAAATTGCATGACAGCTACAAAGCATAATGGTGTATCCGGTATATTTTCTTTTAGAAAAAACTCTTCTTTTGCTACAAGAGAACTTTATTTAACCAATTTTCTTGAAAGAATGTAAAAAATGAGTATTAGAAAACTTCTTTTAGAAACTACTATAATACTGCTTGTAATAACTTTTTCTGTTATTACAATCAATAGCTTTCAAATTCGCCATAATGCAGCTAAACACTTTGCTAAGTTACAGGAAGAATATTTTGATACCACCTATCAAATCTATGAAGATGAAATAGTTGGTAATCTACTCCTGGGTGATGAATCTATTGAAGTTGCATTATTTCATGAAATTGCGGAACGTCGTGGCATTGGTCTTAAATTAACTTACAAAAAAAATCAAATTCAAGCAGGAAATTTTACAACTATAACACCAGTTAAAACCTATGAAATCAATATAGGTGAAGGCCAAAAAGCAACATTGTCGCTTTATCCTATTAATGATATAAAAAATCCCTGGATTATTAATGAATTAGTAATACCTCTTATCTTAGAAGGTATTTTATTGAGTCTAGGATTTTTATTTTTGTGGAAACGTTTCTCCAAAAGTTTACTATCTCCTCTCTCTGAGCTCGTTACTAACTTAAAGTTTGGAAAAATAGAAACGTATACCCCAAAATTAGAAGCAATTCAGGAGATTAAAAACCTCAATAATACCTTAAAATTTATGAATATAGAAATCCAGAAAAAAGCCTTAATGGAGGCAGAAATTGTCGCTGCCAAGCAAGTAGGTCATGATATTCGAAGCCCTCTTGCTTGTCTAATATTATCATTATCACAAATTTCCGAGTTACCCGAAGAGCGTAGAACTCTAATGCGTTCTGCTATTCAAAGAATTACAGATATTACGAATAGTTTGCATAGTAAAGCTCAACGATTAGATAATATTGAAGTGTCTAATGATCAAATTGAAAGTCTTATGATTTCATCTTTAGTTGATTCTTTAGTGTCTGAAAAACGAGTGCAATTGCGCGATAAAATGAATATAGAAGTTAACTTAGATTTAGCACAATCTTATGGATTATTTTCTCGCGTAAATTCAATTGAACTAAAAAGGGCACTTTCTAATTTAATTAATAATAGTGTGGAATCTTTCGACAATAATTCTCATCAAATTAATTTATCTGTAGAAAGAATTGGCAAATGGATTCAAATTAAAATTCAGGATGATGGAAAAGGTATACCAAGTGAAATACTTAATAAAATTGGCGAACAAGGTTTTAGTTACGGTAAAGAATTAATTCCTTACTCAGGAACTGGGCTTGGAATTAGTCACGCAATTAAAACTGTGGAGTCTTTTGGAGGCACTTTTTTAATTAGTTCAAATAAGGACAAAGGAACGACGGCTACATTAGAATTACCACAAAGTGAAGTGCCTAATTGGTTTATTGAAAAAATTAAATTATCTGAAATACAGCAAGTTATTATTTTGGATGATGATCAGTCTATATATAACTTGTGGAGAGAAAGGTTTGCACATTTTTTCTTAAAAAAAGTAAATTTGATGCATTTTTCATGCAGCATTCAATTTAAAGACTATTTTTTAAAAAACCTACAAAAGAAGCAGTATAAGATTTTATTTCTTTTTGACTATGAATTACTTAATCAACGCGCCACCGGCTTGGATTTAATTGAAGAGCTCAATATTACAAAACATGCAGTTTTAGTTACTAGTTATCATGAAGATATACAAATTATAAGCCGATGTAATCAAATCGGATTACGAATTATTCCTAAAAGTATAGCTGCGTTTGTGCCTATTGTTCTTTAAATCTTACATGAGATTGTATCTATTAATGCTCTTACTGCCTAAGCTTATTCCAGATAAGTGAACCCATTGTTCAGTCTAATTATAATCAAAAGAAGTTGCAGTTCATAATCGCTTTTTTAACTGAAAGAAGAAAATGGCAATAGAGAAATTACTTATGCATAATACAAGATGTGAGATGTAGGTTGTGCTATTAGTTTAGAGTTTTGGCAAAGCAATCCATCAATTTTATTTCTGGACTGCTTAACTTAGCTAACATCTAACCCATTTTTTGATAAAAATCATGTGCGATAAAGCGTGCACCAGGGCCTTCACGAGTGATGTCACCGGCTTGTTTATTTAATATTGAAAGGGTATCAATCGTATTTTTTTCATTATCAAGGTTACCACATACACTAAGTACAGATTCGCAGGTAGGGTAAACAACACTAAAAGTAATTGCATTGCCCACAATATAGCCTGTGATAGGTCTTTGTTGATTTATAGCCTCAGGGCAGGATTTAGAAGCAACTGCAGTAGTAAAATAACCATCAATTTTGTTGTCGTCTAGAATATTGAATTCTAAAATTGAACCTCTTTGGTTCTTAAATATTTCAGCAGAGGCTAAAGGGGACAATAAAATTGAAGCGATAGAGAGGGTACCTATACATTGTTTTAAATTCATTTTTTTACTCCTAATTTCCATTAAACAAAAATAATAATAAATATTATTTAAGACTCCTAAAATGTGCAGTCCATTTATATTTAAATTTAACTTAGCATGCAAGTAGCAATTATTTTTTAGATTAGTAAGAAAGCTTAAGTTTCAGGTTAAATAACAAGCTATGCTATTCTTAGCCAAGAAAAATTTAGGATTAACTGATGAATAATGTTGGCTTAAAGCAAACCCTTTCTACAATTCATAGCTTTGAAGATTATCAAGAGGTGAAATCAGATATTGAAGAAGCACTCGCTATAGAGATTATTCAAAAACATCAATTACCCAAAGCACCTTTAGTATTATTTTCCGATGGAACCAATATCGTCTTTTCCTATGGTGATAGCAAAGTTATTAAAATTTTTCCTCCGGTTCATTTTGATCAATTTGAAAGTGAACGGTTGGTCTTATCTTATTATCAACAAACTTGAAGGGACTCCTTTAGAAACGCTTTGGGAAATGCTGCCTCATCATAATAAAATAGTTATTCTTCATGAATTAGGTAAGCTGATTCGGGAAGTCCATAGTTTACCCACTACAGGATTGGAATCAATTGATTGTCATTGGCCACAATTCCTTGAAAAACAAATAAAGAATTGTATAGAGCAACATCAAATTACAGGTCTTTCACCGCATTTATTGCAACAACTTCCTACCTATCTTGAGTCAATCCGCGAAATTTTACCTAAATTTAAAAACCCAGTTATTTTAACAGGCGAATATACTCCAATGAATTTTTTGGTAAGACAAGAAGAGGGTATTTGGCATATTTGTGGGTTAATTGATTTTGGTGATGCAATGTTAGGTCTAGCAAGGTGATAAACAATTATTACATGCTTTTTTAATAGCTTATGGTTATTTACCTGAGGAATTAACAAATAAGTTAAGCCATCAACTAATGGGATTAATGTTGCTTCATAAATACAGTAATTTGAATATTCAAGTAAGAATTGCAAATTGGCAGGATAAAGTAAAAACTCTTAAGGATTTAGAGAATTTGCTGTGGGGTTTATAGTGAATCCAATCAGGTAAGGTATAATTATTGGATAAATATGAATAATAATCGTACAGAATTTTCAAAAAAAGCGATTGAATTGATTCGGTCTGTACCCAAAGGCAAAGTAGCAACCTATGGCCTTATCGCAAGGCTCGCTGGTAATCCGCAAAGTTCTAGGCGTGTTGGATGGCTATTGCATTCCAGTACTCAAAAATATGCCCTTCCCTGGCAGCGAATTATAAAATCAGATGGCAAATTATCATTTCCACCCGATTCAGTAAATTTCATAATGCAAAAACAACTCCTCGAAGCAGAAGGCATTATTGTTAAAAATGGTCGAGTTAATTTAAAGCAGTTTCTTTGGAAAAATGATTTAGACGAGCCAAGTTGGTTCATTTAAGACTTGATTTAGTAATAACGACTTAATGTAACCTTGGTGCAGTGAAACGTATAATCAATGTTCGGTTGATTTAAACCTTGATTACGCCTTCGGCTCCATCAAGGCTACCAAAGATACTGCCCCTGTCTAAGCAGAATAGTACCTCCGCAATGACGATTTTTGTAGCCTTTTAAGCCGTTCCCAAATAATCTTGGCCAAATTGGTCTAAGTATTCTTGATAATTACCTAAATAATTCTGTGCTCCATATCGTTCAGTTATCACAAGAACGCGAGTTGCAATATTATCAATAAAATGCCGATTATGGCTGACGAATAACACTGTACCTGGATAAGCGCGCAAAGCTTCAATTAAGGCATCAATCGATTCAAGATCAAGGTGGTTAGTTGGCTCATCTAGGATTAATACATTTGGTTTCTCTAAAATAAGCTTTGCCATAACTAAGCGAGCTGATTCACCACCACTTAACATAGCAATTTTTTTATCCACATCGGTACCGCGAAATAAAACCTGACCTAAAATTTTTCGTATATCTTGGGAGGAGGCAACAACGTTATCTTCCATCCATTCCAATATGGTCATTTCGGGGACTAATAAAGTACGGTAATCTTGAGAAAAATAACTAACCGATACCGTTTCACTCCATTCAAATTTGCCTTTATCCGCCGAAAGTTCCTTCAATAAAATCTTTAAAAGAGTCGATTTTCCAATACCATTAGGGCCAATAATCGCGCATTTATCGCTACGGTAAAGTGAAAAATCAACTTCATTTAATACTCTTTTTTCACCAAAAGTTTTGTGAATATTTTCTACATTAATAACTGATTTGCCGGAGGCTTTGCGCTGATGAAAATTAAAATAGGGTTTTAAAATATTGGATTCTTTTATTTCCACTAATTGAATGCGGTCAATCATTTTTTGGCGAGACGCTGCTTGTGTCGCCTTAGAAGCTTTAGCACCAAAGCGATCAACAAAGGTTTGCATTGCATTAATTTTCTTTTCTTGATTCTTTAATTTGCTTTGTTTCAATAGCAATTGCTCTTCTTTAGCAACAACAAATTGGTCATAACTACCTGGATAATTAGTTATCGTGTCATAGTCAATATCCAGGATATTAGTCGATACTTCATTTAGAAAACTTCTATCATGAGAGATAAAAATAAGTAAACCAGGAAAGGTTTTTAAAAATTGCTGAAGCCAGGCGATAGATACAATATCTAAGTGGTTAGTCGGCTCATCCAATAACATAATATCAGGCTGTTGATATAGTACTTGTGCTAGCAATACTCTTAATTTGTAACCACCGGATAAAGCACTTAGCGGTTTGCTATGGTATTTTTCTGCAATACCTAAGCCTAATAACAATGCTTTTGCAGCAGGTTCTGCATCATAGCCATTATGATGCATGACAATTTCTTCAAGCTCACTAAGACGATAGCCATCTTCTTCAGTGAAGTCTTCCTTCGAGTATAATTTATCTTTTTCAGTCAGTGCATCCCATAAAATAGCATTCCCTTGAATGACCACGTCGACTAATTTATCGTCTTCATAACGGAAATGATCTTGCTTTAAGATACCCACATTTAAACTTTTGGCCTTTTCAACAGAACCTTGACTAGGTGACTCTTCACCTGCAAGAATTTTTAGAAAGGTTGATTTGCCTGTACCATTGGCACCTACAACTCCATAACGCTGAGATGGTAATAAAATTAAATCCACGTCTTGAAATAGGGACTTTTTGCCGAATACCATCGATAAATTTCGTACATCTAACATAAAAAAAGACTCATTTAAGTTTAATCAATAACTTGTACTTGGGTTGCAAATTCGCCTTTTTCACCTTTCTTTAAAATATAAGAAACGCGTTGGCCAGCGGTTAATTCTTTATAACCTGTACCCAAGACTTCAGAGAAATGGACAAAGACTTCGCTCTTATCTGCATCAGAAAGAAGAAAGCCATAACCTTTAATTTTATTAAAACGTTGTACTGTACCTGTATGATTCATCATTTACCTTCATAGTTAGGATAGACATTGAACACCTACTTTTTTTCCTTTGATTTTGCCTTTTTGGAAATGGTCATAGGCTTTGCGTAATTGGCTTCGCTCAATAGCAACATAGGAATGCGAAGTTAAAATATCAATTTTACCGATGGCATCGCTGTTTAAGCCAGCATCTTTAGTTAAAGCACCCAAAATATCACCAGGGCGAATTTTATCCTTTCTTCCAGCCATAAGCCGGATTGTTACCATTTTAGGGATTGATTTGCTTTCTTTTGCTGAGGTTAGTTCATTTGTTGTAGCCCAAACTAAGGGTTTTTCCATTAGTTCTTCAATAAGACATAAACGAGGTGCTTCTTTCGGTGTGGTTATGTTTAAGGCTAAACCCTTGCAGCCAGCTCGACCCGTGCGACCTATTCGATGGATATGAACTTCAGGTTCAAATGCCACTTCATAATTAATCACAGCAGGTAGTTCTTTAATATCTAAACCCCGTGCCGCAACGTCAGTAGCGACTAAAATACAGCGGCTTTGATTACTAAATTGAATTATGGCCTGATCTCTTTCTGCTTGCTCTAAATCGCCATTAAGCACGCCAGTACTAAAACCCTCTTGGTTAAGTTGAGAAGCTAATTCCTGCGTTTTTTCTTTAGTATTACAAAAAATTAGAGTCGAAGCTGGTTGGTAATGAGTCAATATTTTTTTCAATACAGCATATTTTTCACTTTGATGCTGTACTTCAAAAAATCGTTGCTCAATATCTTCAACATTAGTTTTTGCCTCAATTTTTATTTCTTGAGGCTGATGCATGAACTCTTTTGCCAATTGTTTTATGGGCGGTGTAAAAGTCGCTGAAAATAAAAGGGTTTGTCTTTTAGAGGGACAATAAGAAAGAACTTGTTTTAGAGAGTCAAGAAATCCCATGTCTAACATTCTATCGGCTTCATCTAAAACCACGGTGTTTAGATGCGATAAAACCAAACTTTGTTCGGCTAAATGTTTCTGAATTCGCCCTGGCGTGCCAACCACAATATGGGCTCCATATTTTAAAGAGTCGTATTGAGGCCTAATGGGTGTACCACCAGAAAGGTTCAATATTTTTACATTAGGTAACAGTCTTGCAAGACGGCGTAAAACTTGGCTTACCTGTTCTGCAAGTTCTCTTGTTGGGCAAAGAATTAAGGCTTGTGTAAGTAGTTTCTCTACTTGTAAATGATTAAGAACAGTTAAACCAAAGGCTACTGTTTTACCACTACCTGTTTGTGCCTGTGCAATCACATCCGTTTTATCCAGCATTAAAGGCAAACTTTGTGCTTGAATGGCTGTCATATTTTTATAATCTAATGACTGAAGATTGCTAAATAGCTCTTGTCGTAAGGGTAGAGATGAAAAAGACAATTCTTCTTTCGATTGAAGAGCTGCCTTTTCTGACGCGATATTCATGTTCGGATGCTTGAATTATAAACGAAGCATATGATACCACGAATTAGCCCTTAATTGCGCAATTGATTTAATCTCAAGACATTTAAGGTGGGAGAGCACAAAATAAGCTATTTGGATGTGCTCATTGGGGAGATAAAGGTATTCTCGATGGTTCTTGGTAACCTCCAAAAATTGAAAAAATAAACGTTCCTCAATAAAAAATGAAGGGAATAATGATGAAAAAATTGTAGCGATACTTTTAATAAATAGTACTGTATT
>JAIUOG010000164.1 GCA_020161725.1 Pseudomonadota bacterium | reverse complement strand
GGAAATACATTAGAGTTAAGAAAATAAACGCAGCAAGAAAATTAGCAAATGCACCGGCTAATAAAATAATGATCCGTTGATAAATTGGTTTTTTATCGAAAGCAAAAGGAAGTTCTTTATCATTGACTGGCTCAATACGAGAATTAAGTAAATGAACATAGCCACCTAAGGGTAAAATAGCCCATACCCATTCAATGCCTTTTCGTGAATGATATTTTAGCAAGGGTCTACCAAAACCAATCGAAATTCGCTTGATTTTAACGTTATAAAAACGTGCTGCTAAAAAATGACCCCACTCATGAATTCCAACGACTAAAAGTAGAGTTAATACAATGCCAATAAAGCCTAAAACCATACTATTTCCTTATGCTTCAGGATGCGTATTATCAACGATTAATTTTAATAATGGTCTCTTTTTTTGACTACCAAGCTCAGCGCCCTTGCGATAAACCTCAAAGGTACGATAAATCTCAGCCGTTTCAGTATCAACTAATTCGACATCCTCACCATTCTTATCGACTAAGGTAACAACAAGATGCATTTCACGAAAATCGCCAATATTGTAACGCTCTTTAAATAAGCGTAAAACGGATAAAAGGCTTTCTGCTGCCTGCTCACTATTATGATTACCCTGAAAGATAATATCCATTTTCGTCACCTTATAAAATAAAGCAGTCTCTTAGTATTATTGGCGACAAAATAATAAATTACTTGAGCTTTTTTGAAACAAAAAAATTGATAAAATTCGAGTATAAAATGTCTTAGTTAAAGAAAACCCAGGTTACGGTCTTTCAGACCTACCCCCAGCTAGTCTTTTCACATGTAATTGTTTGGTTACTCATCTTTCAAAATTAATCCAGTTTTATAAGGCTTCAATAGAAATTCAAGCCTAAATAGTTTACAATTGTCGGTTTATTCTATAAGCCAAATTGAGTTATGGTATTTGTTGCCTGCGGGTTAAATCATAAAACCGCCCCCTTAAATATACGCGAAAAAGCAGCCTTGCTGCCACATAGGCAAGATAGCCTGTTAAGCGAACTAGTTTATCAGTCTAAAGTACGTGAGGCTCTTATCTTATCAACCTGTAATCGCACTGAAATTTATTGCGAAACAGAAGAACCTTTGCATCTTATTGATTGGTTTAGCGAGCAACAAAACCTTACAAGAGAACAACTTAAGCCTTATCTCTATATGCATCATGGCCAGGAAGGTTTACGTCATACCTTAAGAGTCGCAGCAGGCCTCGATTCAATGATGCTAGGTGAACCGCAGATTTTAGGGCAGATGAAGCAAGCTTATCAAAATGCAAGAGAACTTGGTGCGGCTAAAAGTGGATTGCGAGATGTTTTTGAATATGTATTTAGTGCATCTAAACGAATTCGTAGCAATAGTGGTATCGGCACTAATCCAGTCTCAATAGCCTATGCGGCTGTTCAATTAGTAAGCCAGCTATTTAATGATTTTAGTAAGCTTAAAGTCTTTCTAATTGGTTCAGGTGAGACAGCAACCTTGGTCGCTAAATACCTCCATAAACAAGGTGTTAATGATTTTTTAGTTGCCAGTAGAAGTCAAGAAAATGCAGATGAATTAGCCCAATCTTTCAATGGCAAAGGTTTAACTATTACTGAAATTCCTCAATATTTAGCCGAAGCCGATGTTGTTATTTCAGCTACTGCCTGCCCCTTACCTTTTATTAACAAGAGTTTAGTCAAGCATGCCCTTTTGCAAAGGGAAAATGCACCAATGTTCTTTCTAGATTTAGCCGTACCAAGAGATATTGAACCTGAAGTTGCCGAATTAGAAGATGTGCATCTTTATAATATTGATGATCTGCAAAACATGATTGAAATTGGCATGAAAGAAAGACAGCGTGCAGCCCTTAAAGCAGAGCAACTGATTGAAAGTGAGATAGATAACTATATTCGCTTGCATCGCAGTCTAAAAGCCAAAGATATTATTTGTACCTACCGTACTCATATGCAAAAACTGGCAGAGTATGAATTGCAAAGAGCACAAGATAAACTGCTAAATGGTTCTAATCATGAAATCGTGTTAAGAGAGTTTTGTGATAGACTGGTTAATAAGCTAACTCACTACCCAACTATCGGTTTTCGGGAAGCGGCAAAGGATGGACGAGAAGAAATCTTAGAGCTTGTCCACTATTTATTTAATTCAACTGCGAATCAAACTCTTTATGAAGAAATCTCTTGAATCAAAACTTGAGCAAATGCTTGAACGTTTTCAGGAAGTTGAAAGACTTTTATCTGAGGCTTCTATTATTGCCGATCAAGATAAATTTAAAAATTTATCTAAAGAATATGCGGAATTAGAACCGGTCGCTGCTTCCTATACAAGTTATATTAAAGCGCGTGATGATTTAAGAGCATTGGAGGAGTTGGTTACCGGAGAAGACAAAGAACTTGCAGCGATGGCTTCAGATGAACTGGAAGTCAATATTGAAACCGTTGCTAAGCTCGAAGACGAATTACAATGGCATCTAGTACCCAAAGACCCCGATGATGGGCGTAATATCTATCTTGAAGTAAGAGCAGGTACTGGCGGCGATGAGGCTGCTATTTTTGCAGGTGACCTTTACCGTATGTATAGCCGTTATGCTGAACATCGCGGCTGGCAAGTTGAAATTATTAGTGCAAACCATGGCGAACATGGTGGTTATAAAGAAATTATCGCAAGAATTAGTGGCAATGCTGTTTATTCTCAACTTAAATTTGAATCAGGAGCTCACCGCGTCCAACGCGTTCCAGAAACTGAATCTCAAGGGCGTGTGCATACATCTGCCTGTACTGTCGCAATCCTTCCTGAGGTTGAAGAAGTTGATCATATCGATATTAATGCCGATGAACTTCGTATTGATACTTATAGAGCGTCTGGCGCGGGCGGTCAGCACGTTAATAAAACGGACTCAGCCATTCGTATTACTCATTTACCAACAGGCTTAGTTGTCGAATGCCAGGATGAACGTTCGCAACATAAAAACCGCGCTAAAGCGATGTCTCTTTTAAAAACACGTCTTTTAGATGCTGAACAATCCAAACAAAGAAAAGAATTAGCGCAAACAAGAAAGTCTTTAGTGGGCTCAGGTGATCGCTCCGAGCGAATTCGTACCTATAATTTTCCCCAAGGCCGCTTAACTGATCACCGCATTAATCTTACACTTTATCAATTAACCGATATCATTGAAGGTGATTTATCCCCTGTAGTAGAAGCCTTAAAACGGGAACATCATGCTGAATTGCTAGCCGAACTTGGCCGACATGACGCTTAAAACACTGTTACATGAAGCGACCTTAAAATTAAAATCCCAGTTTACCTCTGCTCGTATCGATGCAGAGGTTCTTCTTTGCTTTGCCCTCAAAAAAGATAGAAACTATTTATATAGTTATCCAGAAGCAAGTTTAACAACCGAGGAAAAAGATTTATTTGAATCTCTAATTAATAAGCGTTTAGAAGGCATACCGATTGCCTATTTAGTAGGAGAACGCGAGTTTTGGTCTCTTCAATTAAAAGTTAATTCATCGACACTTATCCCACGACCAGAAACTGAACTCTTGGTTGAATTAAGTTTGGAAGCCTTAAAATCAAAGAAAGAGGCTCATATTTTAGAATTAGGTACTGGTTCGGGAGCCATTTCTTTAGCCCTCGCTAAAGAAAGACCTGAATTACAAATTTTAGCAGTCGATAAATCGAAAGAAGCCTTAGCCGTAGCAAAGTTTAATGCAGATAACTATCAATTAAATTCCATTGAATTTGCCTACTCTGATTGGTTTCAAGAAATCGATTCCAAACGAAGCTTTGATTTAATTGTCACTAATCCTCCTTATATTGCTGATAATGATCCTCATTTAAAAGAAGGCGATCTTCGCTTTGAACCGCTAACAGCTCTTGCCTCAGGCACAAAGGGCTTAGATGATATCGAACAAATAATTAAAGAGGCACTTTCGAGACTAAATATTGGCGGCTCTCTATTGATAGAACACGGTTTCTCACAAAAATTGGCTATTCAGTCTATGCTTAAAGATTATGGATACAAAGAGATTGAATCTTGGAAGGATTGGCAAGGACTTGACCGGGTAAGTGGCGGAAAAAGATGAATTA